>JBBIRG010000154.1:0-4067 GCA_037441945.1 Bacteroidota bacterium
CTGTGCCGCCGATGACAATGTTAAACGGCGTATAATACGGCGGTACATACGATGTGCTGACCGCAATTCCGTTCAAGGTACCACTGCCGATGATCTGGTTGCCTTTTATGCTGATGTTCGATACATTCGTGGAAAGATTAATGCCCGATCCGAAAGTTTTGATTATGTTGTTATGAATATTCAGACCATGATTTCCGAGCCAGAATCCCGTAATATTAGCGTCCGTGCCAAGAGGGGTCACGCCGTCACGTCCCACGCCGATGTAATTATTTTTTATTGTACCGCCGGCCCAGGCGTTAAATTCCATCCGGTTCGCGATAATATTGATTGACGAAGGTGTTTCCCCGCCGATAGTATTATTCAAAGTCGTTGCGAAACCGCTGCCGCGGAGGAAGGAAAAGTTATTATTTACAACGGAGGCGCCGTCGCGGTTTGTGCCGACATAACACCCCTCGACCGTATTATCAGAATTAGTTAAATCGGTAGCGTAAGAAAACGCGCCTCCGTTGAATCCGTTCACCACTAATCCCCGAATGATGCTTCCGCTGCTTCGAAAAAGAAATGCGTTGTCACCGACGGCCTGAACGCCGCTTATGATGACATTCAGTTTGGAATTCAACTGACTGCCGAACGGCGCGGAATTAGGTTTGGAATTTTCTCCCGCTGTTGCATTATACTGCGTATAGCCGTCAATGATAACCGGTTGCAGAATTGGGTAAGTCCCCATTGATGGCGCAATTGTAAGTGTCCCGCCGGGGAAACTAAAATCGATAAAATTCATGTCAGTATTTGCATTCGCCTGTTCGATAGCCCACCGAAGAGATCCAATTGGAGGAGTTAATGCATCCATATCATTTATCACACGGAACGCCCAGAGCGGATCATTCGCTTCAGGCTGTACGCTTGTTCCTAAAAATCCATTTATTGCGGTTCCTAGCGCTCCTGAATTAATTACCGTTTGCCCTTGCCCGAATTCGAAATTCCAGTAACCCAGGGCGCCATTATGAATTGTACTTCCCATATCAGTAATAATTTGCGGCTGAGTGCGTGGATAATCAAATATGCGGACTTCATCCATTTGACCGGACATCCATTCATGGATAATGGAATAACCGAATCGCCATGATGAATTTGCGGCAGATGATGCTGTGTTATGAAATCCAAAAGAAGTTACTGCTTGGAGATCACCGTTGACATATATGTATTTATTGATCGCGTCATTGCATACAAACGCCAAATGAGTCCACCGGTTTGGTTCTATAACAACCGAATTTGTGCGGATACCGCTCCAACCCGTGCCGGTGAAATCATCGGTATAAAAATTGACGCGTCCGTAATATACTGAGAAAGCAATCTGCATGGTACCGACGCCAGAATGCGGTTTTGATGCAATCCCAACGACGGTATCGTCTGCTTGCAGTTTCACCCAGCACTGAAAGGTATACGCGCTGGAACCTCCGAAATTTAGATTAGCGGCTGGAGGAATCGTTACGGCATCATCCACTCCGTCGAAATACAAGCCCCGATTCGTAGGAACGGTTTGTGCGATAAGAACACCCGCCGAAAACAAAAAGAAAAAAACCGTTATTAACATTTTTTTTACTATCGGCCATGATCGAAATTTTTTGGGGGTCAAAACAGATCCCCGGCAGGATGACTTGCTGTATATTACTTCTCTCATTTTTTCCTCCGTAATTAGTCTTTATTAAAAATTCATTTTATATCGTTTTAAAAACCTTTAATCTGTGATATGAGTTTCTTTAATCCGGAATTATCGCTTAGCTCGTGTTGAGATGCCTGGATTTAACCTGTTACAAAATAATGACTGCTCATGAAAAGTACTTAAATAATGTATGAAATCCAAACAAAAAATAACCGGTTTTTTCCCGGAAAAATTATTTCCGTGATGGTAAATTATCAGCCGTCATATATTTCAGTGCAATGTATTTCTTTCTATCGTATAAGCGCGTCGAGAGCAATTTTCAAATGGTAGAACGCTGTTCCCGAATTTTCTTCAGTAATCGGCGGAAGGCCGTTTTCCTCCTCGCTTACAAAAATGCTTTCGATGATAAATTTTAATAAGGCCGGTTCCGCATATTCGTCTGCTATTGCCGTAACAGCCGTCAGAAAATCATCCGGGTCGCCGTCTTTCATCGAACGGAGCATCGCATCGTTAGCGGAAGTTACCGCGTCCATATCCCTTTCGGAAATTACGGATTGACCGTATCCCTGGCTTCGGGTTACGCGCCAGAGAACCAGTCCGATGAAGAAAAACATTTCCTGTTCCTCGGGTTCAAATCCTGAATTTTCACAAACCGCAACAAGATATGTCATCAGATACGGTTGTTCTTCTCCGAATTGTTCGGAAAGTTGAGCTATTTCATCCTCGGGCACGGATTCTATTTCATCCAGCGCCTTTCGGATCATATTGTTCGTTATCGTATCAACTCCGTTATAAAGTATGGTTGATAAAGCTTCTTGGATATAAATTTCCCCGGTACAGGCTCCCGGTCCACGAAAAATAATAATCATTAAAAATGTAACAATCCACTTAAAAAAACGAACACCGATTCAGTCCTTGATTTTTTATGAAAGCATTTGAAGTTACCTTGTTTCTTTATATATTTTTTCCTGAACAAGATAAAAAGGAGTTTCCATGAAACGATATTGGACAGGTTTATTCATCCTACTTTTAATAGCTGGTTGCCGGAAGCCGCAGAATCCGGACAGCGCGCCGGACATCACGGCGGATGAACTGAAATTTCATGTTTATCGTCTCGCGTCGGATTCGCTGGAAGGCCGGAGCGCCGGAACGCGCGGCGATTCGCTCGCGGCCGCTCATATTGCGGACGCTTTCCGGGAATACGGACTTTCGCCCAAAGGCGATTCCGGTTACTTCCAGTATTTTAAAATTATCAGCGGCGTAACCGCGGGTGATGAGAACATTCTGCGGCAGGAGAACAATTCCTTTGAACGGAATAAGGACTTCATCCCCTATACTTTTTCGTCTGCCGATACCGTTGAAACATCGGCGGTTTTTGCGGGATACGGGATCGAAGCTCCGGATTTGAAATATAACGACTACGCAAACATTGACGTAAAGGGAAAAGTTGTGATCCTTCTCCGGTACGGCCCAGACGGCGACAACCGCGAATCCCCTTTCGCGAATCATACTCCGGTTCGCCGCAAAGCGACAGCCGCCGCGGAAAAAGGCGCCGCCGCTGTCCTCATCACAACCGGATTCCTGGACGGCGACGACGACCTACCGCCGCTCCGCTATGATATGACATCCGACCACTATGGCATTCCCGTTTTCGCTATAACCCGAGCAACGGCGATGACTATCCTCAATGTCACGCCCGATCAATTCAGTAATGCCCAGAAAGAATTAAATCACCGGAAAAAAATCAGTCCCTTGGTTTCGCAAAAACCGTTATATATTCAGTCGAAAGTTGAATTCAACCGCTCGAAAACCTCCAACATTATCGGTTTTCTGGAGGGCAGCGACCGGGAACTGAAGCAGGAGATTGTTATGATCGGCGCGCATTACGACCATCTCGGCTGGGGCGGCGCGAACTCAACCTATCGCGGGGAACCGGCCATCCACAACGGCGCGGACGATAACGCAAGCGGAACCGCTTCCCTGCTTGAACTGGCGCAAAAAGCCGTTACCGTCCGTTCCTCATTGAAACGCAGTCTTTTATTCATCGCGTTCGGCGCCGAAGAGATCGGATTGCTCGGTTCCAAGCATTTTCTGGAACAACCAACAGTTGAAATAAAAAACATCGCCGCCATGGTCAATCTCGACATGGTCGGCCGCCTGAACGAAAATAAACTGATCGTTTACGGCATGGGCACTTCGGAAGGTTTCGCCGGTTTAGTCAAAGAAAAAAACCAGGCCTATCAGCTGGATCTTGCTTTACGCGATGAAGGAGACGGCCCAAGCGACGTTGCGGAATTTTACCGGAAGGATATTCCCGTTCTGTATTTCTTCACCAACGTGCACGACGATTATCATAAACCCACCGATGATGCTGATAAGATCAATTATCCCGGCCAGGAAAAAA
>JBBIRG010000154.1:4106-6325 GCA_037441945.1 Bacteroidota bacterium
GTCCCGCGTTTACAAAAGTCAAAGGCGACTCAACGGCGCGTCCTATGGGATTCCGCGTCACATTAGGCATCGTTCCGAACATGGCCGAAAGCGGACAGGGACTGAAAGTGGACGGCGTCAATCCTAACGGAGCCGCGTTCAAAGCCGGCATACAAAAAGGCGATATTATCGTCAAATTCGGAAAGCGGACGATCAGAAATATTTACGATTACACCTATTCCCTCGGCGATCATAAACCCGGCGATAAAGTGGACATCGTCGTCAACCGCGGAGGCGTGGAAATGACCCTGCAGGCGGTTATGCAGAAATCGAAACGGCGGGAATGATTTGTAATATGATTCCAGCATCCGCAACCGGGAAACGGAATATCGTATTTTCAATACAACCCAAAATGGAAAAAAACTGAATCTGACTGACAATTAGCGAAACCGCTTTGGAACTAATAAAATAAGTCAGGATAATTTTGCGTCAGAAAATTGCATTGACCTGTTACAGAAATTCGATATGTATATTTTTGATCTTTGGCATTTTATTTCAGGCAGACCGGATAATCGCTCTGTCCGCTGTAACAGGCGGCCGGAGAGGAAAGTCCGAACTCCGCAAGGCACGGCGCCGTCAAAGAAATAAGGTATCGTTTCAATGGCGGGTGTCAGCGCTGAAAAGCGCGGGCAACGGAAAGTGGAACAGAAAATATACCGTCCCGATTCCCGTTCACGGGATACCGGGATAAGGGTGAAATCGTGCGGTAAGAGCGCACGTCCCTATTGAGCAATCGATGGGGATGCTAAACCCCGCCGGGAGCAAGATCAAATAGGAAGATGTGTCCCGGTTCACCGGGACAAAGGGCCGCCTGCCCGATCCGCAAGGGCATCTTCGGGTAGATCGCATTTCGTCCGGTTCCGCACCAACAGATGCAGCGCCAGGACGGAATCCCGCCGTTTGACGGGAAGATGAATGATTATCGTCCCGCTCCGGCTTGCCGGATAGGGAATCAGAATTCGGCTTACGGTCTGTCTGAAATTATTTTTAAAATACTTTAAACACAGAGGCGGCGGAGGAAGCGCAGAGGAAAGCGGCCCCGGGACGCAAAGGAAAACATTAGCCCGCGAAACATACGAATAAAACGAAAAGTAAAAACAATTACCCTTTGCGAACTCTGCGATCGCTGCCTGTCCCGTAAAGCGGGGCGGTTCAATGCTTTTACCGCAAAACCCGCGAAGACGGCAAAGAAAAACTATGGACCCCAAATTCCACGAAACTTACGAAAAGGAAAAACCAATTACCCTTTTGCGATCTCTGCGGTTAAATAGTTTTTACCGCAAAGCCCGAGCAGAACGCAAAAGAAAACATAAGCCGCAATCCTTGGCGGCGGACATCATCGACGATTTATAAAAAACCGGAAACTAAATTCGTTTCATTACGTATTAAAAGATAAAATAATTCACTTAAAACAGAGATCTTATGAAAAGTTTTACCGCCATTTTCCTCATCGTTTTCATTTCGTCTATTACATTTTCCCAGTTAAAAAACGTCAGCGGAACAGTGGCCGACGCATCCACCGGGGAGCATTTACCGCTTGCGAACATCCAGATCGAAGGCACTTACAAAGGAACGGTCAGCAACCGCGAAGGAAAATACGAAATTAAAGTTGAATCGCTCCCTTCAACGCTGTTGGTCCGATACATTGGTTATAACAGCAGGCGGATCACGGTTACGGCCGAAACACCGGATGAACTGAACATATCATTAGATCCCAGCCCGGTCGAGATGTCGGAAATCGTGGTTACCGGCGAGGATCCAGGCATGAAACTGATGCGCGGCGTGATTGAGAAAAAGAAACGGTGGCGAAAAGAACTTCAGACGTTCGAGGCCGACGCGTATTCGCGCGTCACGCTCTCCAACGACACGATGATCGCGATGATGATGGAAAGCGTATCCAACGTCTTTTGGGACAAGAAAAAAGGCCTGAAGGAAATCGTCAAATCGAAACGCCAGACAGCCAACGTGGATACGGCCTCACTCTTTTCGGTGACCTCGGGCGAAGAAGGTATCGTGAATTTTTATGATGACGATATCAATATCCAGGGATCGAAATTCATCGGCCCCACGCATCCCGACGCGCTGGACTATTACCGGTTCACGATCATGAAACGGCGCGCCATCGATGATAAAACAGTGTTTGACGTCGCGGTGAAGCCGAAATCGCTGCTCCAACCTTC
>JBBIRG010000155.1:0-6320 GCA_037441945.1 Bacteroidota bacterium
CGCTGGAAAAACTGAATGCGCTGAACGCCTATTACAACGAACGGCTGCGCACCGGCAACAAAAAGATACTGATTCTGCCGGATTATTTCGAATTATACAAACAATTGTCCTACGGAGAAATCATGATCGACGTCGGCCTGACGTCGATGGAAGAAAACGCATAAACCAGGAGACGACCATGACTATTAAGCAAGTCGCCGACAAACTTGAACTCAAGCCGTCACAGCGATGTTCGACAAGGAAGTCACCGGCGTGTACATGTCCGATATGGTCAGCGACGTGATCGCCAACGCCAAAGCCGGCAACCTGCTGGTAACCGTACAGATCCATAACAACGTGATCGCGGCGGCGAACCTGGTTGACATCGCGGCTATCATCGTCACACAGGGAAAACAGCCCGGCGGTAGTCCGGCTTGTCCAAATACGATATCCCGACTTGATTGCGCATCTGATTGGGGTAGAGACGCCCCGCGAGATCGCGGCGAAACTGCTGAGAAAAAAATTATCAGCCGAACTCGGCATCGGCAATCATGAGATCGGGATCTTTTATATCACACCCTGTTCGGCGATCGTTCAGTCCATCGAAAAACCCGTCGGGCTCGTGCAATCGTATATTGACGGCGCGTTTTCCATCGCGGAGCTGTATCCCTCGCTGCTCGAAGCGATCAAGGATTCGGGCTATATCAATGAGGATGAGGAGTTCTCCGCGACCGGCATTCTATGGGCAATGAGCGGCGGGGAAATCGCCGGTATGAAAAACATCAATACCCTCGCGATCGACAACGTTCACGAAATCACGTAAGTATTCGACCGAATCGAATCGGGGAAGCTCAGTTCCACGGATTATATCGAGGCGTACATCTGTCCCGGCGGATGCGTCGGCGGGCCGCTGTTGATGGAATAGCGGTACCTCACTGAAAGGAACCTGCGCCGAGTGATTGAAAATATTACATCGCACGGAACAATCCATGATGAAAAAGTCCGCTCCTTGTTCCGCCAGCATTTGTTTGATTTTGAGGAACAAATCATATCCCGCGCCGTGAAACCGCTCAGCAAGGACTTACAGCAGGCTATTGCCATGAAAAAAGAAAAAAGCATCGTTCTGGAGCAATTAGCCATGAAAAACTGCGCCGCCTGCGGAGCGCCCGACTGCGAGACCTTCGCCGCCGATGTCGCCGCCGGAAAAATCGCAATCGATCATTGCGTGTTCATCGGAAAGAAAAACAAATAACCGATTCGGCGCTTATCAGTCAAACTTAAATGATTTTTTACAATTTCAGCCGCATAAGTTTACACGCGGCATAGGCTATTAACATGGAACGCGTTTATTTGGCTCACGAATACAACCGCCATTCAAACTCGTCGTTGAATGACCGGCACAACCATTACCGGCTGATCCGATATCTGCTTCAGATAATCAGCGCAAAACCAGCGCGTCACAGATACAAATCCCAGGTTTTTAATTCTTCAAGCAATTTATAATTGGTCATATCGATGTGAATCGGCGTAATGGCAATCTTACCCCGCGCTACCGCCACATCATCAATATCATCATCAACATCGAGGTTCATTTTCTTCCCGGTCAGCCAGTAGTAAGCGCGACCGCTTAGGTCGAAACGCTGTTCAAAAAATTCCTCATACCGCCCCTTACCCTGCCGCGTGATCTCCACACCCTTTATGTGGGTTTTTTCAAGAGCGGGAATGTTGATGTTCAATAACGTATCCTGAGGCAAACCCTTTTCCAACACCCGAGCGGCCACCCTCCCCGTGAATTCCCCGGCAAACTCCATGTTCGCCTTCAAATCGTGACTGGTCAGCGATGAGGCGATCGACGGAATCCCCATGATAATCCCCTCCGTCGCCGCGGAAACCGTACCTGAATACAACACATTGGTAGCCGTGTTGGAACCGTGATTGACGCCCGAAACGATGATATCCGGTTTTTTCCGCATCAGTTTTTTGATCGCTATCTTGACGCAATCCGCCGGCGTACCAGAAATAGCATACCCGTGAAATTTGTCAGGACGGTGGAATTCTATAACCCGAATGGGCTCGTTCATGGTAATTGCATGCCCGACCGCGCTCCGCTCAACATGCGGCGCCACTACGGTCACCTCGCCGATCTTTACAAGAGCTTTGTATAAAGCGAATAATCCGTTTGAATCTATGCCGTCGTCGTTTGTCAATAATATGTGTTTCATGTCCAAATCCTGTGTTTTTGATTATTTATATAATCCATTAAATTAAATCTATTGAATTAAAAAACAAATATCAAGGACAAGAGTTTGCGCCCATATATCACGGTAAACATCCCGGATAATAAACCGCGCCGGCTCATTTAGCGTCATTCTGGATTAACCAAATCCTGAACCGGCCGAACGAATCTATTCATCGAAACGACTCTACGCGGTTAACCAAAACGGTTCGACCCGGCTCACCGAAAAGATTAATGACAAAAGAAAGGCAGAATTTTTGCAATCTCTTTTTTTAAAATTGTTCGCGGCACAATCATATCGATAAATCCATGCTCGAGCAGGAATTCGGAGCGCTGAAAACCGGGCGGCAAATCCTTGCCGGTCGCTTCTTTAATCACCCGCGGCCCCGCAAAACCTATCAATGCGCCCGGCTCAGCAATGTTCACATCCCCCAGCATCGCGTAACTGGCCGTGACTCCGCCTGTGGTCGGATCGGTCAATATCGAAATGAACGGCAACCCCGCTTCCCTTAACAACGCTAGCTTTGCCGCCGTTTTTGCCATCTGCATCAGCGATAACGCACCCTCCATCATCCTCGCGCCGCCCGACGCGGATACAATGATTACCGGAATCCGCCTCTCAACCGCCGCACTGACCGCGCGCGATATTTTCTCGCCCACTACCGAACCCATGCTCCCGCCAATAAACCCGAAATCCATTACAGCCAGCGCAACATCTCTTTCCGACAGCTTACCCGTACCTGTCTGAACAGCATCCATCAATCCAGTCTTCGAAACCATCGCCCCAATGCGATCCGCGTACGGTTTGGTATCCGTAAAATTCAACGGATCCACCGATACCATATCCTGATCCATCGGCTCGAACGTGCCCTCATCCAGCAATAATTCAATGTAACGATCCGCATTTATCCGAAAATGCCGTCCGCATTTCAAACACACTTGCGCATTCGCTTCCAGATCTTTCCTGTATAACATTTCGCCGCACGCATCACACTTCACCCATACATTGGGCAGTTCCTTTTTCCCCGTATCCGGAACGGGCTGATCTTTCTGACGCTTGTACCAGCTCACGGGTTATCCTCCTTCGTTAAATCCAAATCCATGAGGACCGCATCCTCGGTTCTCATAAAACCGTCATGATAATAATTCTTCCGAACCCCGACTTTATAAAAACGGTGACTCTCGTACAACCTTATCGCCCCGGAATTTGATTTCCGCACTTCCAGCATAATCCTCGTACAATTACGCTCCAGAGCCTTTTTCCGGATCAATCCAATCATAAAACCTGCAATTCCCATGTTCCGGTAATCGGGACTCACGGCGATATTCGCCAAATGACACTCGTCCAATATAATCCATAAAACGGCATACGCAATAATATTTTTGCGGCATTCCACCACCAACGGCACGGAAATATCCGGATTTTTCAGCTCGTCCAGAAAATGCTGCCGGCCCCACGGCGACACAAACGAGGACAACTCAATGAGCAACACATCATCAATATCCTCTCGCAGCATTGGCCGAACCGACAACATGTCCAGCGTGAAATCCACACCCCCCACTCAATTAAACCTTCCCTAAGAACGGCTGTACATACTCAGGCGCCAGTTCGTCCAAAACCGCTATTTCCCCGGCGACCCACTTCGCGCAAGCCAGCGCCCCAAGACTTTCTAAGTCCGGCGTACAGGCCGACCAGCCCGGCATCCAGACGTTTTTTCCGAATTCCTCAATTAAATGCTTTTTCACCATATCCGGATCATCACAAAGTAAAATAACCGGCGGCTCCATAACCGATTTCCATTGGTCCGCCGTCATCACCCCCGTTTCCGATCTCCCTCCCGAACTGAATTTCGTCACATACCATTCCCCTTTTCTCGCAATCGTCAACACCATCACCGAATTCAGCATCCCCAGAAACGGGCGCGATAGGGCGTCATGCGAGGATACCGGAATCACATGTATCCCCAACGCCAAGCCCAAACCTTTCGCGACGGACACTCCAATCCTTAATCCCGTGAACGAACCCGGGCCTAATGAAACAGAAATCGCCGATAAATCATTTTTACTAATATCCGCATAACCTAAAACATGATCCACGAGTTCCAAAAGGCGTTCCGAATGAGCCCGGCGATTCCGCACCACCGCTGACGCCAAAAGACGGCCGGATTCAGCGGATTTTTCATAAATGCCCGCCTGACAATCCTCACCGGACGTATCGAGACAAAGAATGTATTTGTTTTCCTGCATCATTTTTTTCCGCTATTCCTACAACCTTCAAACGACCCCTTCTTCCGAAATGTACCCAACCTCAATTCCCCTGAAACCATCCTGCCCGAGAGCAAAACGCACTTCCCAGCGCGTACCCGCCAGCGCATCACCCAAACGTTCCGCCCATTCGACCAGACAAACCGCTTCTTCATCATCCCGGTATTCCCAAAAGCCGATTTCCTCAATTTCCCGCAACGAGCCCAACCGATAAAAATCAAAATGACTGATATTGACCGGTATATTACCCCGCCACCCCCGATAGACATTCATCAGAGCGAACGTGGGGCTGTTCACGATATCCGGCGAAACCCCAAAACCCTCCGCGATCCCTTTAACCATCACTGTTTTTCCGCATCCCAAACCGCCAAAAAAATATACTGTATCGCCCGGTTTTAATTTTTCAGCAAAATGCAAACCCGCGAGACGCGTATCCTGCTCTGAACGCGATAACCGCGAAATATCGGAAATCTTTCTTTTCATCCGGTAAAACTAATAATATTTTTAAGGTGTTTCAAGGAAAATTTAACGTGCAACCAAGACGGGTAAATCGTTTTCACGAAAATGATAACCTCAGGCAAAGCGACTTATAATAAAACAAGATTTCTCTCCGCCTGCGGCAGATCGAAATGCCAATCCATGGAGTCGTTCGAAATGATCCCCAGATCCCGACTTCTTCGGGTCTCGGGACAGGCTGCCGAGCGCGGCGAATCGAAATAATAAAATAAAAAATATCATTTAACCAACTACCGATAAATCTTGATATCGTAATCATAATTTCATAGTTTAACAAGAAACATGCAACCAAACAAATCAGGAGAACCACATGCGACTATTGCTCATCAGCAACTCTACAAATTACGGAGGCAATTACCTTGACCATTGCGCCGATGAAATCAGGGATTTCCTTGGATCAATTTTAAACCTTACTTTTATACCCTACGCCCTAAACGATTGGAACGGTTATACCGAAAAAACGCGGCAACGCTACGCTCAAATGGGCATCGCTGTCAAAGGCATCCACGAGTTTCCCGATCCGAAAACAGCCATTAACCAGTCTGAGGCGATTCATATCGGCGGAGGAAACACATTCCGACTGTTAAAGCTTCTGTATGAACAGGGACTGATTCCCCTTATCCGGGAACGCGTAAAACAAGGCATGCCATACATCGGAGCCAGCGCCGGAACAAACGTCGCCACGATTTCCATCAAAACCACAAACGATATGCCCATTACGTACCCGCCATCTTTTGACGCGATCGGACTGGTACCGTTCAATATCAACCCTCATTATATCGACGCTGATCCGAATTCGATGCATATGGGCGAAACACGCGAACAACGCCTGAAAGAATTTCACGAAATGAACGATACAACCGTTGTCGGATTGCGCGAGGGAACATACCTTCGCATCGAAGGCGAATCCATTACCCTGAAAGGGCTCAAAGGCGCCAGAATTTTCCGTAAGAATCAGGAACCGGAAGAATACCCGGTTATGTCGAAACTGGATTTTCTGCTGAAATAAAGCGTGTACTCATAATTTATCCTTTGCGCTCAATTTCTTCTGTCACACACATGAAAAAAAAGAGCTATTTATAAAGGATTGATTCTGTGAAAACAAAATTTCTCTGCGCCTTCCTTCGACGCAGCTCAGGACAAGTCGGCGGCTCGAAATGAAAAGACGGAGAGCCGGTCGGGAAGACTAATACAAAATTTCTCACTCCCTTCGGTCGTTCGAAATGATCCCCCGATCCCGACTTCGTCGGGACTCGGGACAAGCGACAGGTGATTTGGGGAATAGCTAAAGGAGGCAACCTGATGAATGCATTATAAATATCAA
>JBBIRG010000156.1:0-6314 GCA_037441945.1 Bacteroidota bacterium
GTCAGTCTGAAAGCCCCTTCATGCGCATTTTGTTTTAATATTTTCTTTTTCCGGATCGTATATATTTTTTCGCCGCGTATTCCGCCGCGTCTGAAATTTTGTTCTTCATTCATGAATTGTATTGCGTAAGGCTGTTTTATGGTACAAACAGGATCAGCGCGATTCGTGCAGGGCGCGTTCCAACAGATCGCCGACTTTAAGTTCAGCCGCCCAATTCCGCAGGTACACGTTATCGAGTTCTCCCGCTCGAGTTTTCATAACGCCCAGAATATCACGCCACTGGCGGTCTGATATTTCATCGCCCATACGGTACCGCTCAAGTTTAGCTAGGATGGTATCTTCGGGGCTTATCACGTAAACCCACCGATCCGGGTCAGTATCGATGACGCTCATTACCCGCCGTTCCATCTGCATTCGGTCGAAGCGGCGTGTTTTACATATGAAGATATCAACTTTGAAGGCTGTTTCGTAATGGATAAGAATGAAACTGCAGTGTTGCCGAATGGCTTCCCGCATCATTTCATCATCCGCATAGAATTCCTTTGACAGTGCGGCAACCAGCGGCGTGATATGTTCGGAACGCATATCGGCAACAATATCCACGTGCATCGTGGAACGCATTACGCCGTGTAACGAACTTGCGAGCGCGCCGCCAATTGCGTAGGAAACGCCGAGTTGCTCGAGATTCTGGGTAACAAGCTAAGTGATCCGATTCGCGTTATTTTGCGGGCACATACACCTTTTCCGCCAATTCCGCGCCGAGTATTAATTCGGCCAGTTTACGCCGCATTTGTTCCGGCGTTGCGTCCGGATGTCTCTGTTTAATCCCGATGACCGCCATCGATCTGACAGCATCGTTCAGATCGTTGACGATGGAAAATTTTTTCCAGGAAGGCATGCGTCTGATTATTTGAATTTGCATCTCTTCTATTTTAGGGTGGGTGTCCGAATAGAATGCGCTCATACCGTCTTCCTGTAAGTTTTTATAACAATTGCCTTCTCTGCCGCGTCAATCTTCGAAAGGCTGTCGAATAACCCCATATATAAAAAAACGCAATGTCTCATCGCACGTCAGTTTTTATCCAAGTAAATTTTCAGCTTCTCGCCGACGCGCACGGTATTGGACGACATTTTATTCCAGCGCTTGATGGTGCTGACTTCAACGCCGAACAGCTTCGCGATGCTGGCAAGATTGTCGCCTTCCTGCACAACATAAATTTTCGTGCCCGGATCAATCGTTTCCTTTTCCACCGATTTCTTTTTAGTGGTCTTACGGTAGCCCTCGTCAGGGATATACGGATCGATCCACAGGGTCAGTTTCTGGCCTGGATAGATCGGGTCGCCGAAATAAATGTTATTCCAGTCGCGTATGTTCTGCGGCAGGATGTTGTACCATTCGGCGATTTCGCCGAGCGAGTTTCCGCTTTGCACGGTATAAATTACTTTTTTCTTGCCTTCTTTATCGTCTTTCTTTTTATCATCCTTTTTCTTGACGGCGGAAACATTCGATTTGACGGTTCCCTGGTCGGAACTGCCGCCGGAACCGGCATAGCCGCCTGAAGATGCGGTCTGCTTAACTGTCTTTCGTTCGTCGTTTTGCAGCGAGGGCTTGTAAGTAACCGGGGCGACGGGAATCAGGAGGTACTGTCCCGTTATGAGATTCGTTGAGCTTTTCAGCGAATTGGCCTGCTGGATAGCCTTGATATCGGTTCCGAATTTCTGCGCGATCAGCGACAGCGTTTCGCCGTATTTGATCTGGTAGCGCACCCAGGTCCGTTTTTTATCCTCCGGAATTTTCGCGTAATTGGAGAGAAACGTATCTCTCGTACCGCGAGGCAGCTTCAGCAGAAAAGATGATTTCGTTGGCGGCGTACACCAGCGAAGGAGCGCCGGATTAAGTTCCTGGATGACCGGGGCGGCCGAACCGGCGCAGTCGGCGATGATTTGGATATCGAGGCATTCCGTCACGGTGACCGTATCCACGATCCATGCGGAATCTTTTTCGAGCGTCAGTCCGAAGGCTGCCGGGTCTTTAGCGATGCGCGCCGCGGCGATATAAAAGGGAACGTATTTTCTTGTCTCGCGCGGCAGTTTCGACATCTCCCAGTAATCGCGCGTATTGTTCTTCTTGATCGCGCGGTTCACGCGTCCCCCGCCGGCGTTGTAAGCGGCCAGCGCCAGGTACCAGTCGCCGTACTCGTAAAAAAGGTCTTTCAGGTGACGGACAGCCGAGCGTGTCGACTGATAAACGTCCCGGCGCTCATCCACCCACCAGTCGACGCCGAGCCCGTAACGCTGGGCGGTGCCTTTCATGAACTGCCAGGGCCCGACGGCGCGCGCCCGGGATTTCGCCGAGGTGCTGAACCCGCTCTCGATCATCGCCACGTAAATCACGTCCTCCGATACTTTTTCCTCGCGCGCGATTTCGCGGATGATATGCTCATAACGACCTATACGCCTGTACAGATGCTGAAGCGTACCGAATCCGTTGGTTTTGAAATAATGCTGATATTTCCCGACTCGCTCGTTATCGGCCGACAGCGGGATATAATCTAGGGAATGCCCTTTGGCTAGCGCGGCATGTATCTCCCCGTGAGATTTCAGGACAAGATGACCCAGTTCATAATACGCTAGGCGGTTAATCACCCGCGCCTGAAACGAATCCTCGTTCAACTGCCCGGCCGCTTCCATCATCTGTCTGTACTGCTCGACTAATCCCTGAACCAGCCCGTTCAGACGGTCCTCGGCCGGCAGAACCTTGTCGGCGGCCTCATCATCCGAACCGTTTTCCGTTACATCCGCATCGTCCGCCAAACTCCATTCATCGGCGCCGTTGGTCTGCGTATCGGCAACATCTTGTTCCGAAAGCCATTCCCCCAGAACATTCAGGCTGTCAATCGCGCTGAGATACTCCTGCTGGGCGGACTCGGCATTTTGTTCGACATACCAGAATTTCAGAGCGGACGCATAATGATCTTTTACCGCCTGAAGAATGACCGCCGGATCTTTTTTTAACCTCAATTCCTGCCGGTTCTGTTTTCCCACTCCCAGCTGAAGAAACTGAACCTGATTACCTTTGGTCCGGACGGTATCCGTTCCCTGCGCCAGAAGATGACACGGCAGTTCATAAATAATTACAATTATCAGACTTTTGAATAAAATCCTATTCATCTTTTTTCCTTTTTTTAATTAGCTTAAAAGGTAGTGTATATTAGTGAATTTTTCAAATCTTTTTTGTATTATCAGACACCCGCATCCTTTATTAATCTAATTTCCTTATTCAACATTTTTATCCGACGGTTAAGGTGCCGTGAAAATATCCTGAAATGTTGCTTTTTGTTTTCATGGGTATGAGCCAAAATTAAACTTGATTTTCGGCAAAAAAATGATAAACTTTTTACATGAAAACACCGATCTCTTTCGAACGAATCTAGGAGGCTCGCATGACCATCCGCGTAACCAATCACGATCACAATATTGTTGAGGAATTTAAAAGCAATAATTTGGATTTCATTCGCAGAAGTTATGACGAGTTTGAGTCGATCGGAGCTATGACTGAGGATGATTACAAGCGATTAGCCGTCATTATCGTTAAAAAGCGCTATGCCGATACCCGGTTCGACAATTTGGAATGGAGTACCGAGACACTGAACGATTAACGGATAATGCCATGCTCAAAACCGGACAACCCGCGCCGGATTTCATCCTGCAGGGACATGACGGAGTTATTAATATGCTTTCCGGTTATAAGGGAAAAGCGGCGGTGTTGTATTTTTATCCGAAAGCCTTGACGTCCGTATATACGGAAGAAGCCTGCCCGTTCCTGGTTCTTCAAGACCGGCGTTTCAGTAAAAACGCAGCGGTGATAGGCGTCAGCCCGGATCCCCCTGAACAACTCATCTGGTTCATTGAAAAGCGCAAGCTTCCGTTTCTTCTTTTTTCTGATCAGGATCCTAAAACCGCGAAAGCTTACAAGGCCTGCGGGAAAAAGAAAATGTACCGAAAAAAATATCAGGGGATACTGAGAACGACATTTGTCATCGGCCCCTACGGAAATATCGCCCCTGTTATCAAAAAAGTCAAAGTAACCGGCCACGCTGCCGAAATTCTCGACACATTAAAATCATTCAAGAAAGCCTGAATGTGAATAAAGCAACCATCTTACTGATTTACGCGCTGGCGACAATTCTTTCATCGGTAAACAGAGATTTAGCCGCCCAGGGCGCTTCAACATGGGACAAGCATCAGTTTAAGAGTTATAACGTAGAGTTCATGACCCCTTCAAATTGGAAAGTGTCGATCAACGATTCCACGGAAAAGCATTACATAGAATGCTACAGCCCGGACGAACAAATCTACTTTTTCCTGACGACCGCCGATAACGAAAAAAACACCGAAATTGAGATCGTGCTTTCCTACCTGAAAGTCACTTACGCCAGCAGCGAATTTATCAGCGACGAAAGGAAAAAAATCAACAATGTTGATTTTGTTTTTTCCAACGGCTTTGCCCGCATGAACGAAATCCAGACCTACATCCGATTAGGCGTGGGCAAATACAAGAAAATGATATTTATGATCGACAGCGGCTACAATAACCTTGACGCCGAGGACGCCGAACCGGTACTCGAAAAGATCATCCAGAGTATCCGGGGAATCTGAGGCCTCGCCGCAAACCGGCCTAACAAAAATGTTATTTTTCAAGAATAATCGTAACCGGGCCTTCGTTGTGGATCTCGACGTCCATCATCGCGCCGAACACTCCGGTACAGACCTCAACGCCGTGGCCGCGGAGATATCCGACAAACCGGATGTACAAAGGTTCGGCGGTTTCCGGCGGAGCCGCGCCGGTAAAGCCGGGACGGTTGCCCCGCCGCGCGTCGCCGTACAGCGTAAACTGCGACACGGCCAGAATCTGCCCGCCCGCTTCTGTCACCGAGCGGTTCATCTTTCCATGTTCGTCGGGGAAAATGCGGAGATTCGCGCACTTGGCGGCAAACCAGGCCAGATCGCCGTCCTGATCCTCATGCCCCACCCCGACCAGCAAAACAAGACCGCGACCGATCGAAGCGGTCAAAACGCCTTCAATCCGCAGAGCCGCCTGTGAAACGCGCTGGATAACTATCCGCATATCATTTCAATATTATTTTAATTATTGTAATTCCCGTCATCAGCGATAAATGCAAATTGCCGTAAAACGGCATGGACAATTTATCATTTCGTTTATACCTTTTAAAATAGCTTCAAATCATTTTCATATCAACCGGCTGGTCTTTTCTCCGTATCGGAAGCGTAATTTTGAATTCCGTACCCTGCCCGGGTACGCTTTCAAAATAGATCGCTCCTTTATGATTCTCAATGATCTTATACGATATTGACAGTCCGAGGCCTGTTCCTTTTCCAACCGGTTTCGTGGTAAAGAACGGGTCAAATATCCGGTGCTGAACCTCATACGGAATACCCGACCCGTCGTCCTTAATGGAAATCAGGATGTTATTGGTTGCCGCCGTTGTCCGTATCCAGACGTTGCCCTTGTCGGCTATGGACTGGAAGGCGTTGGTCAACAGGTTCATCAGCACCTGGTTGATATGACCGGGATTGCAGAACACGGGCGGCAGTTCTGAAAAATCGCGGTGGATTTCGATGCGGTTTTTATATTCCGATTTCAGAATGTTCAGCGTGCTCTCGATATTGTCGTTGATGCTGACGTCCTTGAAATCGGTTTCATTCGAACGCGAAAATTCCTTGAGATTGTCGACGATCTTACGCGTCCGGTCAACTCCTTCTTTCATCTCGAATATGATCTTCGGGAGGTCGTCGACAAACTTGATCACGTTGTTGGACTTGAACCACTGGTTGATCTGGCTCAGTTTGTTGTAAACCGTATCGTCTTCGTCGATTTTGACATCTTTCAGCTTGGTATGATAGGTATTCAGATCATTGAGTATGTTGAATAAACGCGTAATTTCCTCGATTTTTCTCTCGAGAACGTAAATATTACCTTTGATGAATGTAATGGGATTATTGATTTCATGGGCGATTCCGGCGGGCTCCCTCATCAGGCCTTTCGGGCCACCTTCTCCCGCGGGGAGAAGGGAAGTCCGGAAAAACTCTCCTGAGAACGCCACGGCGGCGACTGCGGTGGATGCGGGGCGGGGCCTTCGAGGGCCTTTCACGATGATGGCGCACGGCAATGCGCGCCCTCCTGAAATCGGGACGGCCGAAAGAAGAGCGCCGAACACCGCATGGAACGGAGCCTGCACTGCAAGCGGAACCGCGTACGGCGAAGTCCACGCCGCAAAGACAGGCGTCTCACC
>JBBIRG010000157.1:0-4631 GCA_037441945.1 Bacteroidota bacterium
TTAAACAGAGCCTTACTATTTTTTGAATAAACGCCCTTCCTGTGTCATTTCGAGCCCGACTTGTCGGGAGAGAAATCTTGTATTGATGTATTTACTCATGTCCTCTTATGGAAACAACAAGGCGCCGGCGAATCATGAATTATTTTTCGATAATGTTGTTACTATTTTGAGACAATTAATAAGCGCGCAGGGTTTTTCATGCAGGATTCATCGCCATTACCGCCTTCGCTCATCGTTCAGTACGTCGTCTCACGGCGCAACGTAATAGAGATGATTGACGCGGGCATCGCGTATTACCGCAGCGCGTTCTCCTCGTTTTTCGGGCTGACACTGCTGGCGTGGATGCCGTATTACGCGCTGAAATATCTTATGTTCCGCATGGACGTATTGCCGTTTGAGCGAATCACCGGCTCGTTCGAGATTTTCCAGACAGCTTCCTACAGCGCGGCAAACGTCTTATTCTTTTTCCTCGACTTGCTGGCGCTAATCTTCGCCGGAGGACTTATCAGCCGGGCCGTCTATGAAAACGCATCGGGTAAACCGGTTCCGGTTTTCCGTATCGCGTTAAGTATGATCCGTTACGCGCGCCGGTTTTTGTTTTATTCCGTCCTGATCGCCGCAGCCATTCTTTTTTCCGGTGTGTGTTTTCTTCCGGGCGTCTGGTTGTTCGTTTTTTTTATCATCAGCACGCCGCTGTTAGCCGTTGAAATGCCAGCCGGATTCGGAGCATTCTTAGCCCGCAATCGGTTATTAATGAAAAATGAATGGTTCCGATCTCTCGGTTTTTTTCTGCTGACGTTTTTTCTCTTGCTGATACTCGGCATTTCGCTGACCTATTTATTCTATGGTCTTTACCAGATCATCATCGACCAGATCAGCTGGCTGAGCGGGATTCTGCCTGACTATCAGCTGTTAGATATATTCAGCGGCGCGATCGTTTCCCTTCTGCTTTTTCCGCTGCAGACGATATTCAACACATTCCTGTATTTCGATATCCGCTCCCGAAAGGAAGGATTTGACCTTGAATACCTGGTCAATCATCTGTAAATGGAGTTTAAATTACCTTTATTTTTCAAAATGCCATGATCTACCGACTGATGATAACCCTTTGCCTGTTTATCTTGTCTGTCCGTTGCGGAAATGTATCCGCGCAAATGACGGAGACTGAAAAACAGTTATTACTCAGCACGAATGAAATAACGCTCAGCGAATATTACAAACGGCTGAATTACCTGCAATCACGGCTAAGCGGCATGATTTCCGAAGGAAAAAACGACACGGCGCGGATACGAGAGCAGTTAAAATCCCTGATCGCTTATTTGCCGTATCAGTCAAAAATCATTATCCCTTACGAAGACGGTGACACCGTAATGGATTATCGCGCAACGGTTCATCACGGATGGTTCATTGACCGTCTCGAATTGATTGCCGGTGCCGATACGGCAAATCCAGTTCATTTGCTTTTTTTGGCGGAACAGGCGTCACATGCGCGGGAGACGGCTGGCGCCATGATCGAAAAAGGCATCCCTCCGGTTCCTTCAAGTTACAAATCAAAAATCGCTGAAATCAAATCCAGGGAAGAATTTCTTCCCCGGACAAAGAAAGAAAACCGAAACCTTTTATATGATTTTTTTAAATGGCTGGCGGAACAGCTTGAAAAACTGTTCGGCAAAATACTGCCCCGATCGGTACCGGATCCGGGCATCGCCCCCGCCGTTCCGCAGGGCGCGACGGCATTCAGCCATATCCTGCTTTATATGTTCTACGCCATCGGCGGAATCCTGCTTCTGTACATCCTCTACCGGCTGATCCGTTTGTACATGACCCGCAAACATGCCGAACAAAAGGTAGCCGACGAACTGATTTCTTCGCTGCTCGAACCCGGAGAACCCGCCGAACCGGATTATCACAGGAATCAGGCGGATTTGCACGCATCAAAAAACGATTACCGCCGGGCGCTCCGTCATCTTGTGCTTTCGGCGCTGCTTTTCCTGGATAAACAAAACATCATACGCATGATCTTTTCGAGAACCAATCATGAATACCTTGATTCCATTCAAGAGAATGACAAGCTGCCTGAAAAAACGCAACTGACCGGATTGCTGACCGGATTGTTTTTCTGGTTTGACCGCGTCTGGTACGGATATAAACCGATTGACCGCCAAGTATACGATTTGTGTGTACGGGCTTCGGAAAAAATAAAGAAGCTGTATGTTTCTTGAAGTTTCTTCTGTCTTTACGGGATTTTGATGAAATATTTATTAACCCTATAATCGTCTTCTCCTTTGATCACCGGAAAACCTGCTGAAATATTTTTTAAAAATGACCTCGGCGGCTTAATTAAAGAAATAATCCTCTGATTTATTCTAACCCTGATTCTTATCCGGCTAAATAGAATTACTCTTTCCAGCATTTTCCGGAACCGGCGCGAATTGTAATATTGATTTGATTCTAAATTTATTTATATTTAGACGTTCGCATAATTAAAACTTAAACGGCTGACATGCCATTTCTTTTTTTATCCATTTTATTTCTTCTTCCCGGCGGTAATGTAAGGGTCAAAGCCGAACTGAACCAGACGTCCATGACGATCGGTGAAGTGCTGGTGTACTCGATCCGCATCGAATATCCGGAGAAGACTGTTTTGCTGGGCGAACCGGCGGTCGATTTCAGAGATTTCGAGATAACGCGCATCCAGGAATACGAGCCGGAAAAAAAGAACGGCTTCATCGTGAAACGCACAGAATACCTGCTGACGACCTTCAACGTTGACACGTTCTTCATCCGCGGGCCGGTAGTGCGGTATCTCCAGAAACGCGATACGCTGAAAACGGAGGGAAACCCGGTCAGGGTCATCGTACGGAGCGTACTGGATTCGACCGCTGCGGACATACGACCCGAAAAACCGATCATTGAAGGCGAGGTCAACTGGTTCGGGCTGATAGCGGCTGGCGGCGGACTGCTGATACTTCTCGGTGTCGTTGCGTATTTTCTTTTCCGATGGTATAAAAAATCACTGGCGCGGAGACTATCGGCCGCAGCCCACATCACGGTTGTAGTAAAAAACCCAGAAAACGAGGCTATGGAAAAACTCGCCCGGCTCCGGCAAACCAACCTTCCGGCTAAAGGTGAAATAAAATTATTTCACATTGAGCTGTCGAATATTATCCGTATCTTCATCGAACAGATATCGCCGGCGCAGGCTATGGAAATGCCCACCTCCGACTTGATCCGGGACCTGCGCAGCCGGGGTTTGTTTGCGGACGCTTATATACAAACTCTGCGCGCGTTCCTAGAAATCTGCGACTTGGTAAAATTCGCCAAATACCCGTCGTCCGGTTCCGAATGCGATGAGCTGTATGAACAGGCGGCTAATCTGGTGCGGGACGGCGCCGTGTGCCGGCGCGGACAGGATAAAACGTAAAAGAGGAGAATCAGGATGCGATTCGGAATTCATGTTAATATCCAGAAAGAACGGGTGTTTCCCGTTCTGATACCATTCATGTACCGCTTGCTTCAGAAACGCATCGCTTTTTCCGTAAACCGTGAAGCGCAGGCATACGTTAACGATCCGGCGCTTCAGCGGTATTTCGTTCCGCGTGAAGAATTATCGCCCGCCAGCGACATGCTGTTGTCTTTTGGCGGCGACGGTACATTGCTTTCCACGGCGCGGCTCGCGGGCGATACGGAAAAACCGATACTCGGCGTGAACATCGGCAAACTGGGTTTCCTTACGGAAGTGGAAACCCGCGAACTGGATCAGGCGCTCGATCAGATCATCGCCGGAAAATTTGATGTCGAGCGGCGGATGGTCATGGAAGCGCGATCGGAAAAATTTAATTCGCCGGTATTCGCGTATAACGATTTTGTGCTCGTCCGCCGGGAAGCCATCCGCATGATACGCGTCCGCGTGGACGTGGACAACGAATTCCTCCAGTCGTACACCGCCGACGGCCTGATTATTTCCTCCCCGACCGGATCCACCGCGTATTCCCTCTCGTCCAACGGCCCGATCCTCACGCCCTCGCTGGAAGCGCTGGTCATCAATCCGATCTGCCCGCATGTACTGACAATGCGCCCGCTCGTGATCAGTTCAAAGCAAACAATCCGCATACAGCCGGAAGCGCCATGCCACGCGCAGTTTTTTGCCGACGGCATCATGGAAGCGGATATGAATTATCGCGACTCAATAGCAATATGCGAAGCCCGTCATAGAATTCATCTCGTCAAGCTGGGCCGCCGGAGCTTCTTCGACGTGCTCCGCAGCAAACTCAGCTGGGGAGAAGACGCTCGGAATATAGCGGAATAAATGCTGTCGTTTTTGCTGCAAGTCCGGACGGTGATTACGCATTCAAAATAATTCAATAAGACGCAACCTTTTCTGTCCCGGACAGCCGCGTAAACGATTCTTTTCATTTGTCAAATATTTATTTGCCGCACTTTTATTTGCCACACTTTTATTTGCAATGATTTCTTTTTTTTGGTATGTTAAACGACCTTTGAACTTTAAGATATTTTCTCATGAAATCCTTTCAGTTACTAATAGAAAACGCGCGGCAGGTTATTTTTTTCCAGGATAACGATTTTCACATTCTGCATAACGGCTGCATTGTCATCGATGACGGAAAAAT
>JBBIRG010000157.1:4641-6301 GCA_037441945.1 Bacteroidota bacterium
ACTGGACCGGAACAGCCGATGAATTCCGTCAAAAATTTTCCGGCGCTGTTTTCGGACAATTAATTGACGCCCGGCGTTTTGTCGTCCTTCCCGGACTGATAGATTCGCATACACATACGGTATTTGCAGGCTCTCGCGAAGAGGAGTTCGAGATGAAAATCCTCGGCGCGACTTACCAGGAAATCGCCGCGAAAGGCGGAGGCATCAAGAACACCATGCGTGCCACGCGGACGGCTACACATGATGAATTACTGGAATCCGCCAGACACCGCCTGCGGAAAGCGCTGGAATTCGGCGTAACGACGCTGGAAATCAAAAGCGGTTACGGGCTGACCTTTGAGGATGAAATCAAGATTCTGGAAGTCATCAACCGGCTTAAAAAAGAAGGCCCGCAGGATATTGTGGCGACTTTTCTCGGCGCGCATACACTTCCTCCCGAATTCACCGGTAACCGCCGCGGATACATCGACCTCGTCATTGACCGCATGATCCCCGAAATCGCAAAACGGCAACTGGCCGATTTCTGCGACGTCTTTTGTGAAACCGGCGTTTTCACGCCTGATGAGACGCGCGAGATTTTTTCGGCAGCGCAATCGGCCGGGCTCCGGTTGCGTTTGCACGCCGACCAGCTGAGCAACACGGGCGGAACGGAACTGGCTGTTTCAATGAGCGCTTTGTCGGCCGATCATCTCGAAAATATTTCAGGCAGCGGCATTGACGCACTCCGCGGATCAGGCGCCATCGCCGGTCTTCTGCCGGGCTGCTCGTTTTTCCTGAACATGCGCTACCCGCCGGCGCGCAAAATGTTAGACGCCGGAATACCCGTCGCGCTGGCAACCGACTTCAATCCGGGCTCCTGCATGACACAGAACCTCCCTTTAATCATGTCAATCGCCTGCGCACAGATGCGCATGACGCCCGCCGAATCAATAACGGCGGTTACTCTTAACGCCGCCCGTTCGCTCGGACGCGGCGATATCGGCAATATCCGTCCAGGACTGCAGGCCGACTTTGCCCTGTTTGACGCGCCGGATTACCGGTACATTCCTTACCATTTCGGGCAGAACCATATTGCCCATGTCATAAAAAAAGGAAAACTTCTGATTTAACCCGGATGATTCCATGACCATGATTCAGAAAAATAATCCCGAACGTACGGTGATATCCTACAACCGGGAAACCTGCGCCGATTTCTATTTCGCGACGCAGCACGAATGGATTGAAACGAACGGGCTGGGCAGTTATGCTTCTTCGACCATTATCGGAGCCAATGTCCGGCGATACCACGGATTGCTGGTCGCATCCCTGAAGCCGCCCACGCACCGCTATGTTTTCCTGTCCAAACTGGAAGAAATCATTACGCTCAACGGAAAAATTATGATTTGGCAACCAGCCAGTACCCGTTTGTCATTTTTCCGCAAGGGCACAAACTGATCGAGCGTTTTGAGTACGACCTTTGCACGGCCATGATATTCAATTTAGACGGAACACAAATTAAAAAAACCGTATTAATGCTGTACGGCGAAAACACAACGATCATCCGTTACGAAGCGTTCAGCGGCGGCCACAGCGTAATGGCGATGGTACGTCCATTATGCGCCTTCCGCGAACATCATCAGTTGGCCGTGGAAAACGCGGGACTTGACCATAACATCGTGAC
>JBBIRG010000158.1:0-6296 GCA_037441945.1 Bacteroidota bacterium
GCGAATTAAAAGCCTGGCGAATACATCCAAAAATTTCCGGGGAAAACTGAAAAGCATGAAGGCGATTGATCTCCTCCAGAAGCGCAGGGACGAGGAAAAGGCGCTGTGGGCTTACATTGACAATGACCAGTCGCGGAAAGCCCGGTTCGGAAACCTGCAAGCCGATATTGAAACCCAGTTCGCGCTGATGCGAAAATACGATGAATATGAGAATGTGGTGGATTTCTTCCGGCGATCAGTGTATCTGATCGATATGGGCTACGCGGTCATTGACGCGATGTTTGAACTGCAGAAACCTGATCAGGACCGGAGAACAATCTTCAAAGATGAAAACCGTCCGGCGCTGATTTCCAGCATACGCGGAAAATTGTTCAATTATCATGAGCCGGCTGAAAAAATGTTTTTTGCCGATTTGCTGAAACGTACGCAGAAATTGCCGGCAGGATACCGTTTTGTTTACGCCGACCGGCTGTTAACGGATAACGCGGAAAATGATATTGCCGAAAGGCTTTACCGGCAAACCAAACTCAATAAAGATACGCTCTGGCAGGAATACCTGAAAACAAAACCGTCTGAAATAGCGTCTCTGAAAGATCCGATGATGGATTTTGTTTTTGAGTTTTACAAATTATCGCTGAATTTCCGAGCGGAACAGGATGAACAAAATGCCATTCTGAACAAGCTGTTTGCCGATCTGATTGACGTCCGCAGCCGGTTTCTTCAGAAAAACTTCATACCGGACGCGAATCGGACATTGCGCTTTACGTTCGGATACATCCGCGGATACTCACCGGCGGACGCTCTGTACTGCGCTCCTTTTACCACATTAAAGGGAATATTCGAAAAAACGACGGGCGAGGAACCGTTCGATACGCCTGCCAGGCTGATTGACCTGATTAAAAAACGCGCTTTCGGAAAATATAAGGATAAAAAGCTGAACGATGTACCGGTCGCGATGCTTTACAATACCGATACAACTGGCGGAAATTCCGGAAGCCCGGTGATGAACGCGAAAGGGGAGATCGTAGGGCTAAATTTCGACCGCGCGTTCGAAGCTACAATCAATGATTTCGCGTGGGATGAATCATACAGCCGTTCGATCGGCGTCGATATCAGGTACGTGCTGTGGGTTCTTGATCATTTTGCCGGCGCGCAAAATGTACTGAATGAACTGAAAATATAAATTTTAGGTGGAAGAAGTCTTTCATAAATTTTTTAAGGTCGCGAGTACAGAGAACAGTATATACAATCTAGAATAACAAAGCGAAGAAACCGTCACAGACAAGAAGCTTTGAGAATTAAGGAAAATATTATGGCAAATAAATCGCATTTTAATAGCGGTCATATGGCAATAAATCAATTGAAAAAGAAAGGGTCTTTACATAGTTCAACGATTGAGGGAGTTGTCACGCCACACACAGTTCATGGCGTCTTTATTCAAGATGCAGTAGAGTTTTTGAAGTCATTACCTGATTCCTCAGTCCAATTATTAATAAGACCGGAAAGTGGTTAACATTAAAATTTTCGTTAAATCACATAGAATAGCGTTTTTATTGATTCTACAAAGAAAGACTATTTGACAATTTTTCATATTTAAATGAACTTATTAATAATTCTCATAGACCCACCATATAATCTTGACTTAGACGCCTGGGATAGTTTTCATAACTATCTTGATTGGGCAAAAGGGTGGTTGAATCAAATCTTTCGTGTGTTATCTGATTCAGGAAACTGTGTCATTTTTGGGGGGGTTCAATATCAAGATTTAAAGAAGGGAGATCTTCTTGAAATTCTCCATTATACTCGTCACGAAACAGATTTAAGGTTCGTCAATCTCGTCATATGGTATTACAAGAACGGCATGAGCGCTCATCGTTTTTTTGCGAACAGACATGAAGAAGCTGTTTGGCTTTCTAAGACGAAAAAATACTATTTCGATCTGGACTCTGTTAGGCTGCCATTTGATGAGACCACAAAGGAGATGTACAAAAAAGACAAGCGTCTCAATCCCGAAAGTCTTGACAAAGGAAAAAATCCAACAAACGTTTGGGAAATAGGGAGACTGAATGGCAATTCGACAGAAAGGGTTGGCCACCTAACTCAAAAGCCGGTAGAACTTATCCGGCGTTTTGTTAAAGCTCTTTCGTTTGAAGGTTCGATAGTTCTCGATTTTTTTGCTGGATCTGGAACAACAGGACGAGTTTGTATAGAAGAGCGACGGCATTCCATCTTAGTAGATTCAAATAATAAACTTTTCGGTTATTTAGACAAACACATTAGGCAGATTGAGTCGAATTTGTTTCTACCCAAACATATTATAATAAAAGAGGTAAAAATTGATACCGTACTTAAAAAAATCGCTTTGGTGAATCAACAAAATTCACAAAATTCCCGTGTAAAGGATTATTGAAATGAGTAAAGGACAAACAAGGAGGTTAACCGAGCAACACATATTCTCGGGAGGAGCAAGCGGCTCTTCAGCGAAGATGCTCTAGCTCATGATCAGTCTGTTGATCGTGCAAGTATGAGTATTTTTGAGCAACTTAAGCGCAAATATAAGAAGTATCAATTTAGATTCAGGCAATCGATCACCAAACAGGAAATAAATGTGAAGCTAAAATCAATTGATAGACGATTGGGAAAAACTCTCTTTGTAAAAGAGTCAAAGATCAAACCCGATGGAGGGATTATCGAGGTTCAGGACAAAGATCAGCAATGGAGGGTAATATTAGTTAGCGAAGCAAAGTTTCAAGGTAAAGATGTTGATAATATTAGAGCAGGAATTCTTGTTGGGAAGAACAAAAATCAAGAATTAATGGTTGCAGGGAATGCTATTGAAAGAGTGTATAAGAACATTAATGAAATCAGGAATTTCATGCTCGACGAATATCATTTCCCGTATGCAGTTTTCTTACAAGGCTCAAACTTTGCCACCGAAACAGTTCAGGTATTTAAACAAGACGGTTCTTTCGTGGAAATTAAACACGACTCAGGCGCAATGGACAGAATTGACAGGGTAACAGCAGCGAATTATTGCATGAAAATTAATTGCAATTATTGTAAAAATATTTTTATTGGTCAAAAGAATTCGTCCATAATGCTTCAAGCCGCTTCTATATATGCAAGATGCGAACCTTGGAAGGAGAAGGAAATGCAAAAGATTATGATGGATATTGCAAATACATCCATAGGTATATTAAATCAATTAGGATAGCAAACCAGAGAATGTATGGAAAAATGCTAAGGGAAGTGATCAAGAAATCTGATCGTTCAGCGCTATGCAGCAACCGACGTTCGCGCGCTACGTTCCGCATCGTCGCCGAATCAGAACGTTCTGCTGACGGTATAAGCTTTGGCGCAAATCTGTATATCGGTTATGGATTCAACGAACAGTCCATGCTGGCATTCCGGTATAGATATACATGGATTGACACAGACAGCCCTTATCAGGGATTGCTGTGGTCACCGGATTACCGGTATTATTTATCCAAAGAAGGCCGCTTTTATCTGAACGGCGGCATCGGCCCGGCGATGTCTATACCTGAGTTCGGTGATCCAAAATCGGGTTTTGGATTTTACGGAGGCGTCGGGTATGAAATAACAAAATATATTTATTTAACTGCTGATTTCACTTATACATCTTTAAGAGATAATATGTCCGGAACGGCTATTCTGGCGTCCGTCAGTTTTATCAAATATTGATTTATGGATCGTTTGTAAGTCCCAATCAACGGTATATTTTATGTTTTCACTTGCTCTCAGCGCGACAACTTACGGAATTGACGCATATATAGTTAAAGTCGAAGCTCATCTGGATTCAGGATTGCCGGCATTTATCACGGTCGGACTGCCCGACGGAGCTGTCAGGGAGAGTAAGGAACGTGTGAATGCGGCGATAAAGAATTCAGGTTTTTTATTTCCGGTGAAGCGGATAACCGTGAATCTTGCTCCCGCCGACATCCGAAAGGAAGGGTCGGCATTCGATCTTCCGATTGCGGTCAGTATTCTCGCGGCTTTCGGCCAGATGGAAACGGACCGTCTGGCGGAATATATCCTGGTCGGGGAATTGTCATTAGACGGCAATATCCGGCCGGTTACGGGATTGTTACCCATAGCGGTAAAAGCCGCGAAAGAAAAAGTAAAAGGCATTATCGTACCCGCCGCAAACGCGGGTGAAGCCGCTATGGCGGGTAATATCAATGTATATCCGATTAACACTCTGGCCGAAACGGTATCGTTTCTTAACGGAAAAAACGACGTCAAGCCGTTTGAGACTGACCGTAACCGGTTTTTTAAAAACGACAACCGATATATCATTGACTTCAGCGACGTCAAGGGACAGGAACACGCCAAACGGGCTTTAGAGATTGCCTCAGCCGGCGGGCACAATATCATCATGATCGGGCCGCCCGGAAGTGGAAAAACCATGCTCGCGAAAAGAATTCCGACAATACTGCCCGAGTTGTCTATAGAGGAGGCCATTGAAACTACAAAAATCCATTCCGTAGCCGGCGTGCTCCCGCCGGAGCGGCCGCTGATCACGGCTCGACCCTACCGCTCGCCTCATCACACAATTTCGGATGCCGGGCTCATCGGCGGTGGTCATGTACCCAAACCCGGAGAGGTCAGTCTCGCTCACGGGGGCGTTCTGTTTCTTGACGAACTTCCAGAATTCCGCAAAAATGTGCTCGAAGTACTCCGTCAGCCGCTCGAAGACGGATATGTCACCATCAGCCGGTCGGAAATATCGCTGACCTATCCGGCGAATTTCATGCTGGCTTGCGCCATGAATCCCTGTCCGTGCGGTTATCACGGCGATCCGCATAATACCTGCTCCTGCGCACAACAGGTGATCCAGAGGTATATGTCGAAAATATCCGGACCGCTTTTAGACCGCATTGATATCCATATTGAGTGTCCGGCCATCAATTATAAAGAATTGTCCGGCGAGACGATTGGTGAAAAATCGGAAAGCATCCGGAAGCGCATTATGGCGGCGCGGGCTTTACAGCGGGAACGGTTTAAAGCTCTCGTCAGGGAAGGCCATCGGCTTTACTGCAACGCGGATATGCAGACCCAGCAAATACGAAAGTTCTGTAAAATTGACGAGCGGGGATCGGAATTATTGAAAATGGCTATTACCCGTCTGGGCTTATCCGCCCGGGCCTATGACCGGATACTGAAAGTCGCCCGGACCATCGCGGACTGCCAGCCGTCGGAAAAAATTCTTCCGGAGCACATCAGCGAAGCGATACAATACAGAAGTTTAGACCGGAATTACTAATATTTGATCTCGTAGTTCAGTCCGCCAAACAAACTGATGTAATTCGTGTTGAAGTTGATTTTCTGGATATCTTTGTCGATTCTGATATGCGCGTTTTTGCTGAAAATGGTGGTTAACTTGGATTCAATGACAAAATAGGCGTTTTCGGAAAAACGGAAATTGCATCCGGCGCCGATCAGGAACAATGGAACATTGATGTGGTCGAGCTGATCGAAAAAATTATTATCATCGACTATCCTGAAAACAAAAGTCTCGTTTGACAGGCCTGTTCCTGCTGACAGATAGGGCTTCATCCACGTCTGAAAAAAATAGTAATTCAGTGTGCCGGTAAACGTAAAAATTTCTTTTGATACCCTCAGGTTCTCCGGATTTCTTTTACCGGAGAATTCGAGATAGGATGCGTCAAAGCCGACTGCAAAGCGGTCATTCATAAAAAAATTCAGATTCAGTCCGGCGCCATAACCCATTTTAGAATCTCCCCAGTGGGATTCGGTGGATTTCCCGACCGGAATGCCGTAATTGCGTTTCACGCTAAAATGGGCTTTTTGGATCTGGGAATGCGAAGTTGCAGTCGCGGTAAGAATAATTATCACAGCTAAGGCTAAGAAACGGGAATTCATATGTCACCTGTAAACAATCTAAAAAAGATAAGTAATTGAATGAAAGATACAAATTTGTCACTAGATTTGCAAATTATTTTTTAATTGCTTTACAGAAATCTTTTTAGAAATCCCTCATCATTGATGAACCGGTTAATAACCAGCGATTTAGAATCCTTCTTCAGGAATCTTCAGGCCGGGAGCGGCTGTACGAATGAAGATAGTGATGCCTGACTTTGCTGAGACATATCAATCAATTCTGATTCGAAGCGAATTGGTAACTACCGAAACCGAGCTGAACGCCATGGCCGCGGCTGCGAACATCGGATCAAAGGATACGGACCATATAGGAACCAGCGCGCCCGCGGCGATAGGGATGCTGATCACGTTATAAATAAATGCCCAGAATAAAT
>JBBIRG010000159.1:0-6290 GCA_037441945.1 Bacteroidota bacterium
AGGGTGAGGTGTGTCCTTTCGGTTAGGCGAAATTCATCGAACGGATAATCATTCCGCGATAAATAAAAAAACATGCGCCGTTTGCTGAAAACTTACGATATCAAAAAATCTATATCGGAATTCAGAAATATATTCTTTGTATTCTCCGTATGCTTATCCGTTCTCCGGATTCCCGGCCGAACCGTTTATCGGAACGGAAAAACTAAAGGTCGAGCCAATATTTTTCTGACTTGTGACCCACACCTCTCCTCCGTGCAGGGTAACAATCTTTTTCACGATGGCAAGCCCCAGGCCGGTACTGGATTCGCCGGCGGTCGGTTTGGCGCTTAATTTTTTAAATCCTTCAAACAGGTGCCGGATATCTTCATCGCTTAATCCCTGTCCGTTGTCTTTAATATTGGTTACGACGTGGTCGAGCCGGATTTCGCAAAACAAACGGACTTCCCCCCCCGGAAAAGTGTATTTGATCGCGTTGCTTAATAAATTATCCACCACTTCCGCGATACGGGAACGATCGATCAGAACCGGCGGAATATTCGCGTGTTTTTCAACGATCAGCTTGATGTTTTTTTGCAGGGCTCTCCGCCGGTGCAGGGCCTCGCAGTCATCAAAAATCGTTTGAAGATTTTCTTGGTGAAGACTGAGGTTGATCTTCCCTGACTCAATCGCCGAAATATCAAGCAGTTCGGAGATCAGGTGCGACATCTGCTTTCCGGAACTGAGAATGCTTTCAAGATCAGAAAGGGACTGAGCCGGATCAAACGCCTGCTCTTTGATGTCCTGTATTATCAAATCGATAAATCCGATGATGGCCGAAAGCGGATTTCTTAAGTCATGCGCGGCAATGCCCAGAAATTCGTTTTTCAGGTCGTTCAAACGCACCAGTTCCTGATTCGCCGATTCAAGGAGAATTGTTTTTTGCTGAATTTCCTTGGTTCGGTCGGCAACCTGGATTTCCAGCTTTTTTTTCTGTTGTTCTATTTTTTTGATACGGACGGTATATCCCATAAAAGCCGAACCGAATATAAGCAATAGTATCAACACTTTAAACCATAAGGTATTCCAGAAAGGAGGATGTACCGTCATCGCCAGCGCCAATCCCTCTTCGTTCCATACGCCGTCTGCATTACTTCCTTTGACGCGGAAAACATACCGGCCCGGATCGAGATTCGTATAGGTCACAAACCGCCGGTTGCCGGAATAGATCCAGTCGTCGTCAAAATTCTCCATTTTGTACGCGTACTGGTTTTTTCCCGGAAAAGCAAAACTCAGCGCGGCAAATTCAAATGAAAAAACATAATCCTTGTGTGACAAATGCAGGTGCCTGAGCCAGTGAATATTCGTATCCGACTGAAACGGGCGATTGAATTTCAGAATCGACGTGAGTACCACCGGAGGAATAAAATCAAGATCCCGGATGCTGTCCGGATCAAAAAGGTTAAAACCGTTTATTCCGCCGAACAGGAGATGCCCGTCGCGTGTCCGGCAATACGACGACTGATTGAACTCATCGCTCTGCAGTCCGTCGTGAATGTCGTAATTCCGGATCCGGAGGGTGTTGTCGTTGCGGATGGAAATTTTTGATATTCCGCGGTTTGTGCTGACCCATAGGCTGCCGTGACGGTCTTCAAGAATCCCGTACACCACATCATTGGCGAGCCCGTCTTTTTGTGTGATGCGCGTGAACAAGCCGGTTTCCCTGTTCAGCCGGTTTAATCCGCCGCCGAATGTGCCGGCCCACAAATAACCGCTTCGGTCTTCATGGATGCAGAGCGTCATATTCCGGCTCAGGCTATTCGGGTTTTCGGGATCATGGACGTAGTGGACAAAACCGTCCGTCGCGGGATCGTACCGGCTGAGCCCGTTATCGGTGCCGATCCACATCGTTTCGTTACGGTCGATATAAATGATCCGGACGATGTTGCTTTTCAAACCAGTCGGAACGGATGGATCGTGGAAGTAATGCTTAAATGTCATGGTGGATTTATGGATACGGTTCAGCCCTCCGCCTTGAGTGCCGACCCACAGGTATCCCTGTTTGTCGTCGCGTATGGAATAGACGACCTGATGGCTTAAACTGTTTGAGTTGTTTTTATCCGGTTTGTAATGAATAAACCTTTGCTTCGCGGAATCCCATCGATCGAGTCCGTCTTCCGTTCCGATCCACAAGTTGCGATCAGCGTCTTCCCACAAACAACGGATGATATCGCTGATTAAAGAAGACGGTTGATCGGGTTGTTTTCGAAAATGCTTAAAAATGTTTTTATCCCTGGAAAATAAATTAAGTCCCCCGCCCTCTGTTCCGATCCAGATATCGCCCCGATGATCCTCAAAGATTGCCCAGACGTAATTGTAACTCAGGCTGTTTTTATTATGAGGGTCGTTTTTAAAATGAAGAAACTTATTTTTTCCCGGATAGTAAACATTGATCCCGCCGCCGAATGTGCCGATCCATATTAATCCGCTGCGGTCTTCATAAACAGACTGCACAATGCCATGACTCAGGCTTCCGGGACGATTCAGTTCAGGGGTATGGCGGATAAACCGTTTTTGCGCGGGATGAAATTCATTCACTCCTCCGCCTTCGGTTCCCAGCCATAATATTCCGCGACGATCCTGGAAAATAGTCCAGACCCCCTCCTGTCCCAGACTGTTATTATTTTTCGGATCATGACGGAAACGGACAAAATTTCCGGTTTGCCGATCAAATAAATTTAATCCCCCATTTCGCGTGCCGATCCAGATCCGGCGTTCACGGTCTTCATAAATAGACCAGATGGTGTTATCGCTGATGCTTCGCGGATCTGAGGGAACATGCTGATAATGCCAGAAGCGGGCGCTCTTGCGGTCGTAAACCGAGACGCCGTTATTTGTTCCGATCCATATTAAACCTTCATGATCTTCGATTACAGACCTGACGATATTTCCGGGGATCGAGTTTGGGTTATCCGGATCGTGAAAATAACGGACAAATCCGCCGCGTTTACCGTCTTTGTAATTCAATCCGTTCCGGGTACCAACCCATAAGTCTCCGTCCTTACCTACATGAATAGAACGGACGCTGTTATGGCTGAGCGATAGGGGATTAACGGGATCGTGCCTGATAGGTTCAAACCTGCCGGTCACCGGATCCAACCGGTTCAGACCGCCAAGATTGGTGCCGATCCAGAGAAAACCGGAAGGGTCTTTTTTGATTGACCAGATATAATTATCCGACAGCGAGAACGAATCGGCCGGATCCTGCCGGTACACGACAAACTGATATCCGTCATAACGGTTCAGCCCCTCCTGTGTGCCGAACCACATAAACCCGTCATTATCCTGCATAATGGCGCTGACCGCGCTTTGAGATAATCCGCGGTCAATGGATAAATGTTCAAAATAAACATCCGGCTTCTGAGCGAACAACGTACCGGCAAGGAGCCCTATTCCAAGAAGAATACGCATCGCGCCTCCTTACGGTTTGGTCAGGATGTTTGAATGGGAACGGAAAAACTGAAGGTCGAGCCTTCATTGACTTTACTATCGACCCACACGCGTCCGTTGTGCAGTTCGACGATTTTCTTGACAATCGCCAATCCGAAGCCGGTGCTGCTTTCGCCGCCGGTGGGCCGGGCGCTGAGTTTTTTAAAACTGCGGAATATCTGATTCAGGTCGTTGTCATTCAGTCCTTGCCCGGAATCCTGCACGTGCACGCATACTTCCCCGGGATTCACATCGGCGTATAACCGCACGGTGCCTTCCGGATAGGTGAACTTTATGGCGTTGCTCAGCAGGTTATCCACGACCTCAACAATGCGCGAGCGGTCTATCATGACGTCCGGCAATTGTTCGTTCCGGTCGATGATGAGCCGGATGCGTTTTTTCTCGGCCGCTTTTTTATGGATCCGTTCGCATTCTTCCAGGAGCGGGTTAAGGCTGTGCCGCCGTATTTCCAGATCGATCTTACCGGATTCGATCGCCGAAATATCCAGTAGTTCGGTGATAAGGTTGACCATCTGGCGCGCGGAATTCAGCACCATTTCAATATCCGCGACGGTGTCGGGAATATTCAGCGTATTCATTTTCAGGTCCATCAGCATCAGGTCAAGATAGCCGATAATCGCCCCGAGCGGATTCCGCAAATCGTGCGCCGCGATTCCGAGAAATTCGCTCTTCTGGTCATTCAGTTTTTTCAGCTCTTCGTTCATACTTTCCAGATGGGTCAGAAGCTGAGCCTTCATAAAGCCCGATAAAATATGGCTGCGCAAGCCGGAGAGCAACTGGATATCCGATTCATTAAAGCCGTCTTCATCCGCCGTTTTACCAAAAACCAAAAAACCGGAAATCTGATAAGCATCCTGAATGCAGAGGACAAGAATAGATCCTAAATCCGAAAATTCCGCAATACGTCCGCGGAACCGTTCCGCCGGACTCTGAATCTGATAAATATCTTCCCGGGCTTGATCATCGGGCTGCAGCAGCCACTCGACGGTTTCATCCGCTTTCATAGCGCGGTAACGCAAGTTCTCGAACAACCAACCCCTGCAGGCCATAAACTGATACTGCGCCCGGACCGGATCAAGGATCAGCGCTGCGACATGTTGCGCTTTTTCAATAAATCCAACTTCGTTGATAAGAGAATTCAGAAATTCGTCTACCCGGATTTTGGAATTAATGGTCTGAACAATCCGGTTGATTTTTTCCAGCTGATCCTTTTTAATTTTCAGTTCGGCCGTTCGTTCGCCGATGATTTGCTCAAGCGCTTGTTTTTCCCGGCGCAGGTGTACCGAGCGCCAGTGCACGACGGCTGTGACAAAAGCGATGAAGCAGAATGCGTAAATGATATACGCCCACCATGCCCTGTACCCGGGAGGCTGGATGGTGAATTCAAAAGACGCAATATCGCTCAATTTTTTATATACATTCCGCGCCCGCAGATGAAATACATAGTTCCCTTCGGAAAGATTCGTATATTCTTTCCGGGGTTCACTTTGCCATTCCGACCATGTTTTTTCAAATCCCTCCAGCCAGAACTGATAATTTGTCAACCGGGTTTCATCGTAACTGGCGGCGGCGAATTGGAAACGGATCGTATTATTTTCATAGTTCAACGCCGGCCGAACGTATCCGTCGGGGGGCATGGTTCCGAAAAACAATGCGGAATCGGGCGGCAGCGATACTTTCCGGATGAAAGCGGAAAACGGCAGATTAAAATCTTTTTCCTCACGGTGAACATATCGGATAATGCCGGCCGGACCGCCTGCCCAGACCGCGCCGGACGCGTCGCAGTGCAGGCAGTAATAAGGATCCGCAGGAAGACGGATAAAGGGCTTGTAATGCCATATCCGGTCGCCGCGATTATTATGCTTATAATATCCTAAGCCGCTGAAATTTTTATTTTCATGGGTTAGCATCCAGATTTCACCGCGATGGCTTTCTTTCAGAGTATACCCTGAATAAAATGTCGTATCCGAACGATAGGTGTATGTGGAATCGCGGAAAAAACGGTTCCGGTCAGGATCGAACCAAAACGTTGCTTGGGATGTGGTAAACAATATCTTCCCACTGATGTTTAACGCAAACACCCTTGAAGAAGTCAGCCCGTGCCGTTCATTGAACCGGTAAACTGCAGGCCGTTCCCCGATTCCATTATTGAAATCAGCGCGAAGCGTATATTGCAGGCGCGTTCCGATCCATACCGATCCTTTTTCATCCTCCGTTATGGAACGGACTTCTTCCCCTATACCGTCAATTTTCCGGAAGCGCATGGATCCGTTTTTGAATTCAAACGCGCCAAGCCCATTCTGGAATCCGATAAATATACAGGAATGAACTCTTGATTGATATAAAACAAACGCGATGCCTTTCTGGAGAAGCTGAACGCGGTTGTTTTCGATCCGGAATATTCCGTCGTTAGTCCCTGCCAGTAACACATCGCCGGTGGAAAGTAAACTCCAAGCCTGAGATTCAATACCCCGGATACGCTCAAAACGAGGCTGCAAAAGACCTTCGGCTGGGCTTTTCGGGATCAGGTAAAAAACGCCTTGGCTGGTCGCGGCATAGAGCGTGTTCCGATGGCGTGTTATATTCTGGACGCTTCCTTTCAGTCCGTGCGATTCATTATATAACGACAGCGGAAACCGGTAACTGATCTTGGCGATGCCGTTATTCATGCAGGCCCACAGATTCTGTTCCCGGTCAAAGAAAAGACTGCGGACATTATCGTCGTTTAAACCCGCAGCTTGATTGATGATATTGAGAATATTTCCTTCCTTATCCGTGAAGACGACTCCCCCGCGGGTTGTGGA
>JBBIRG010000160.1:0-6271 GCA_037441945.1 Bacteroidota bacterium
TTCATTAGCGATGAATTTCTGGTAACCGGGTTCGGTGCTCCGGTAAAAATTCATATCGCCGGCGATGATGAATTCCGCGCCTTCAGGAAGTGAATTCAGATAATTACGCAGGATTGTAACTTCATCCCTTCTTCGTATCGAATCGCTCAAACCGGCTTTCAGATGACAACTGTATATACGAAGAGATTTTCCGCCGATTGTCACAACGTATTCGTTGAATGCCCGCAATGGAGTAGAAATTGTATCCTGCGAAATAAAGCTTACTTTCGATGTTCGGTAAAACAGCATGTTGTCCGTGTCGTAGGCGTTGATGAATGGCGTTCGCGCGTACTGCATCCCGCCTTCGTTCATGACCCGCAGGATGGAATCGGCGCCGTGCGCGTTCACGATTTCCTGCATGACTAGAATATCCGGATTCACGCCCTGAATAACGGTCCGGAAATAGGGCAGGCGGTTGGTAAACTGAGTTTCAGAGCCGTTGACGCCGAGCCCGTTGTAAGTCATAACGCGGAAAGGAATCTGCCCCGATACCGGTGCGCATAACAAAACGAAAAAAGCCAATAAAAGAAACAGCGTCAAATCGTTTTTTTTCATGTTTTTGTTTTTCATAGATGAAAGGATTGCCGCTTACCGTATCAGCGTCATTTTTTTTGCCTGAAGCATTGAACCCGCTTGGATCCTGTAGATGTAAATACCGCTCGAAACCGAATGTCCCCTTTGATCTTTCCCGTCCCACATCACCTGCTTGAATCCGGCGGATTGCCGTTCATTGACAAGCGTCCGCACTTCCTGACCTAGCGCATTGTATATCTTCAGCGTCACCATACTGTTGACCGCTAACTGATAACGGATGACTGTTGATGGGTTGAAGGGGTTCGGGTAATTCGGGTATAACTTGAAAGCCTGCGGTATATTGTTTTCCGGAATGCCGATTGTGGGCAGCGTAAGCGTATAAGCGCTCCGGCCGTGCGTCCAAACCACCAATTTTCTGGAGGCTTCGTGGAGCGTCAGGTCATGGCATGCGACATTCGTCGGTAAATTATTTCCCAAAATGAACCAATGCTGTCCCAGGTCATTTGTATACATCACGCCAACATCGGTGGCGATATAAAGCCGGTTGAAATCCATCGGGTCGATGATGACGTCGTTAACGGGCGCGTCGGGGAGGTTGCCGCGTATCGATTTCCATACTGCGCCGAAATTAGCCGTCCTGTAAATGTGCGATCCGGGCTCGTCGATTTTATAGCCGGACAGCGTGAGATAGCAGACATTCGCCGAATCGGGATGTATCGTAACGCGCGTTACCCAGCGGTTCGGGAGATTGCCGTTAATCAGTTGCCAATTCGAGCCGCCATTGGTCGTTACCCATACATTGCCGTCGTCGGTGCCCGCGTAGATGACGTTCGTGTCGGATTTGGCGACATCAACCGTGGTAATATTGCCCTGATAGACGCTATGTCCTTTTGCAAGATCCGGACTGATCGGCGTCCAGGATGCCATGCCGTTGACTGTCCGGTGGACTTTGTATGTACCGCAGTAAAGTTTCAGCGGATTGTGTTTGTCCATCACATACGGCGTCATCCAGTTGGTATAGGTTCTATCTAATCCGTTTGTGCCGCTGTAAAAATTATAACCTCCGTCAACGGAATAACCCAATCCGCCGTATTGATAGGCGGCGTAAAAACGGAGAGGATTCTGGTAATCGATCAGACAATAAAAACCGTCGCCGTAATAGATGTCGGCCCAGTCGTTCTGCGCGCCGGTTCGCGTCATGACGGTGCCGTTGTCCTGCGTACCGCCGAGAATCTGCGAAGGATTGTGCGGATTGATCTCGCCGGCGTAAAATTGTGTGATAGGAAGGGACATACTGGACGTCCACGAGTTGCCGCCGTCGGTGGACGATTCGACGCCGCCGTCATTGCCGATCACGATATAACCCGGATTCGATGGCGCAAAGGCAATCGCGTGCTGATCGACATGGTCGCCTGTCCAGTATGGAAAATTGTATCCGCCGTCGTATGAATATTCGAAATCCAGTCCGCCGCAATAAACGTAATTTGAATCAACCGGATGAACCTTGCAGATACGGTTGAACCAGGAATAGGAGGAGGAATAGGCTACATTGGAGTTTACCTGGAACCACGATGCGCCCCGGTTGGTTGATTTATAGAGTCCGCCGGAATATCCGCTGGACAGGCCGATCAGCGCGTAGAGAATATTCGGATGCGAGCGACAAACCGACATGGATATTCGCCCCAGTGTGGCCTGGTTCGACGGGAATCCGTTCGTGATGACGGACCAGTTTTCTCCGGAATTTATGCTGATATAAAGCGCGCTGTTCACTCCGCCATATTTGTTATAATCTTCCCTCCGCATGCGGTCCCACATGGCCGCGTACACGCGGGTAGGATCAACAGGGTCAAGCAGAACATCAATCGCGCCTACGGAATCGGCAATGAATAAACTCAGAATCCAGGATGATCCTCCGTCGCTTGATTTGTAAACGCCGCGCTGGGGCGTCGTTTTTCGCAGAGCGCCGACCGCCGCGACGTACAATTCCTGCGTGTTTATAGGATTGACGGCGATCTGCCCGATGCTGTAGGATTCGGTTAAACCGATACTGAACCACGTATTTCCGGCGTCGGTGGATTTGAAAATACCGGTTCCTGGATAATAACTGCGCAGGGAATTGGCCTCGCCGGTTCCGAGGTAAATGATATCCGGGTTAACTGGGTCTATCGTCAGCGCGCCGATGGAAGCGGTGTTTTGATTGTCGAACAGGCTGGTCCATGTCGCGCAAAAATCGGTTGACTTCCATACGCCGCCGTTTGCCGCCCCGATATAAACGATATTTGGATTGGTTGGGTGAATATCAATCGCGGTAATCCGTCCTTCAATATTTGTCGGGCCGGATAATTCCCAGATCAATGAACCCTCGGCATGCCTAAGCGACTGCGGTTTCATGACACTATTGACATAATCGATCGAGGCGAGCCGGGCATCCTGCGGTATCTCGTCAAAAGGATAAGAGCGCTGAAGCTCAAACCAGTCGTCGGCAGGGACAAATGAGGGAAGTTTGGGTTTTAGAGGTTCACTGAAAAAGATTATATAAAAAATTAAGGTTGCTGAAACGATTGCAACCGTCAGGAAAGAAATCGTTTTTTTCATGATAAGCCGCATACGTTGTTTGAAACAATTCAGAATCGACTTAAAACATAAGCTTACAATACCTTTTATCTAAAATCAATTATTTTTGTTTTTTATTGTCGCGAATAAAAGGTATTAGCAAGCCGTTTATTTGATCAGTTTCAGCCCTTCTTTCGCCGATGCGTCATCCGGCCGGATCCATAGGCATTTCTGAAACAGAAGTTTGGCTTCGCGCGTTTTACCGAGGAAATAATTCGTCCAGGCCAGCATGATCGCGGAATCGTATTCGAAAGGATATAAATTTACGACGAGCGAAAATTTTTTCTCGGCTTTACCGTAATCTTTTTTTCCGTAATAGATCAGTCCCAGTCGGTAATTGGCCAGCGTGTTTTTTGAATCGATTTCAATGATCCGGTTATATTGTTCCTCAACTTCGTTCCATTGCCCGAGGGCGGCAGCAGGTAGAACCAGGCCGAATTTTGGTTCAACCGCGTACGGCATCAGTTTAACGGCTTTGCGGTAGTAGGTGATCGATTCTGAAAACAGGCCGTTTTGGTAATGCAGCCAGCCCAGACGGATATTGATTTCGTAAGTTTCCTCCTGGTAAACCGCTTTCAGGGACTTGATCGCGTCATCGTATTTTCCGTTGTTTTCATGCGCGTAACTGTCGGCAAACGCTTTCGCGATCGCATCCCCGTTTTGCGATGCGTAAAGATATCCAGATGCGACAGCGAAAACAGCCAGGATCAGGGCCGTTATTTTTACTTTAAGAACGTACATTGGTAGCCTCCGTATATTGCGTTGTGATAAAATGATTGTCCGGTTTGATTTTCAGCTTTATGTTCTCTGATTAATTTTAAATATAACATTTGATTATTACAGGTCAGGATCATCGTCGTCAGCGCCCATTTTTCTTTCATGATATCCGGAGTGTTGTGAATGACTGACCCAGAAGTTTCTACATAATTCGTCCGGCTTCCGACAGTTCCTTCGGCTTCAAGCCAAAAGCGCGGGGTTATTTTTAATCCTGTCATAAAATTCAGAACCGTGGCGGATCCGGTTTTTGATTTAGAATCTTTATGCAATACCGCTGCGAACCGGTGATATAAGTTCAGATTACCAAATGGATAAAATACCAGATTCACTCCCGCCTGCCTTGCTCCGTTTTGCATGGATCCCAACTGGCTGCCGGAAAACGATAATGATAATTTATTATAATTGTAATTGATTTCCAGATGCTTAGCCAGTTGAGATGATGACGTGAAACCGTCCGATAAAGCCAGAAAGTGAACCGCAGGCATGATGACTATCCTTCTGTGAATATACCATGGCATAGCGGCATAATATTGGTGCTGGCTTATCGATACTTTATTCGCAATCGACTGTTTGACATAAGCGTACTGATGCCGCCATTGGATTTGGGCAGTCAAACCATGCGAAGCCGACGCTGAAAAATAACTCTGATTTCCTTTCACCTTTTTTTGGTCGGAGAATTTATTGCCACCGGATATATGAAAAGAGTGAATCCAGGACGCCCGGGTTTGCGTAAAATTGTTTAATTCGTTTTTATTCAGATTTCGGATGACCGATTCAGCTTGTTGCAGGCGGTTGGTAAAAAGATAGGCGTAGTAAAGATATTTCTTCGCATCCAGGGAGGCCGGCTCAAAAACCAGCGCCTTTTCAAAATGATGCGCGGCCGTGAAGAAATTGTTTTTAAAATAATACGCGATTCCCAAACGCATCCGCATGTAGTAATGATCGATTTTCCGGTCCACCGCCTGGTTGCCGTAATAAATCACCGAGTCCCATTGCGACAGCAGATAATGCTGATAGGTCAGTATATCAGGATTCACTGTCGTTTGCTGAGCGATAACCGGAGCCGACGATAAGAAAAAGAGAATGACCGCTATTCCGGTAAGATGAAGACGCATTGTTTTTTCCGTTGATTTTGCTGTATGTAAAACTGTTCGATGATATTATTTTTAATAATAATCGTGTAATTGTTCCGTGACCATTCCCTGCCGAATCCGCTGAACACCGCTACGGATTGTAGTTCAATTTCTTTTGTTCTAACCGGTTCGTCCATGCGCGAATGGACGTGACTGAACACAAGACGATGGTACCGGAAGAAAGGCGCGACAAGATCATGCGGAGCCAGAAAGAACCATCCTGAATAATCGGATAAGGCAACAGAATCGGAAAATTCAAGTCCCGGGTAAAAACCGAGCATCACTTTATAATTCGCAAGGTAAAAATGATAAAGAACAGACTGCTTGTCTCCTGAAAATCCGGTAAAATAGAACATGATTCCGTCATTGACGAAGTGGGCGAACGACTTACTGGCCGGACAATAAAGATAGGCCTGATTGTACAGGTCGGTTTTCACTTCCCACAGAACCGATTGATTTTTTCCGTTCACGTCCCAATTTATCGTGAACCGGCTCCCCGGCACAAAATGATAGGCCGATGCAATCATATTGTGAGTCTGTACATTATTTATGATTTGGTTTTCGGCAGGAACATCAAACGTGTGGAAAACTTTTTTCCCGTTTTCGGTTGACACGAAATAACTTACCGGCATTTCAATGGTATGGGAACCGACGGACGGCGCAGACTGAATCTGGAAATGGAGATGGGGAACAGGCGAGCGGCCTGAATTTCCGCAACTTCCGATAAATTCACCTCGGCGAATATAGGCGTGTTTTTTGACTTTGATAGACCCCTGCTGAAGATGACTGAGTTTTGAATAAACGCTTTCCGCATGGCGGATGATGACCGTGTTGCCCCAGTTCTGTTTGAGGTTGACGTCCCCGACGGGGTTGTCGTCGACAAAATCAATGATTTCCTCGATCCATCCGTCCGCCGGCGCGATGACCGGAAGTCCGTAGCAATAGTAATCTTCCCGGGCATTTCCTTTTCCGCTGAACGTTTTTCCTTCCGGATCCCTGATCTCAAAATCCCATGCATGCCGCCATTGCTTCTGGTGCGTTACGGAACCGTGATGCCCCTGCGTCACCGTCCATTCGCCGAAAAAAGGCAGTGTAATAATAACGCCGGTATGCCTGCCGAAACGGGATCGGCGGTTCAGGTCGTGATACAGGTTTTTTTCAGGGGAGTAATGCTG
>JBBIRG010000161.1:0-6270 GCA_037441945.1 Bacteroidota bacterium
TCCGGAACTCGATCCAGTCCCGGACTTCACGGAGCGATAGCGTCCAAGAATCAAAGTTGTACCCATCGTAGGAATACCGCATCACTAAAAACCGGCGCGTGACATTATTGGCTATTCGCGCGGCTTTTTCCGCCATAACCAGGTCGATATCCGGCGAGCGTTTAATGGTATTCAGTTGCAATACATCGTTATGCTGTTTTTCAAGAATGTTCCGGTAGCCATCGCATAAAACCTTTTCATCAAACCCCATACCGTCCGCGCCGGGCTCGGCGACAAACCGGAATCCTTTCTGAACCACTTTCGCGTCAACCGGCCGGTGATCGCGGTATTCGGGAACCGAGCGTATGACTTCTGCTATCAGCTTATCCTCGCTGAACCAGGCATGAAGCGGAATTTCACGGGAACGGAACCAAGAAAGAAAACGCATCAGCGAATTTTTCATGTAAACGCGTCCGCGTCCGGCCTGATACGCGGTTTCCAGGGCTTCGTCGTAATTGTATACGGGACTGATCGCGGCGTGGGAAACAGAATAAGTTTTATTTCCGGTTCTAATTTGAATATCATCGGCAAGGAAAGCGCTTATTTCAGCGTGAAGTAAATCCCTCGCTTCGGATACCGTTTTTCCGCCGACGTTGACGGAACCAATCTTCGTGTTCCAGACGATACAGTCACGCAAATAGACAGCATTGAGCGACAACAGCAGGATCAACAAGCCTAAACAACATGTAATGATCCATACCGACTTCGGAATCATAAAGGTTTTTATATCCGTTTTTTTCATACCGGATCCCGCAGAAAGCCTTGGAGGCAACAATAGATTCAGGCGGTCGGTAAGGCTTTCTTTTTTTTGGCCTGCTGCGCCGGATAAATGATCCGTTTCGGAATGATCGTGAATAGAAGGGACAGGGTTCGTTGTTTCGTTCATTCGGTTCCGTTCGTTAACGGCAGGTGATATATCTTGTTTTCGACTAAAATATTTAATACTTTTCAGCCGAAAATTTTTGCGTGGAATAATAATTAAATTCCTTCGCATTTGCAATGAAATTCAGACGAATCCATGACCACAGAATCCATGATCACAGCGCGGAATATAGGCACAGCACTCAAACTGTTGAAAAAATGGTCGAGTTCACACGACTTGCCGAACGTTAGCCAGTTTGCCCAGGCGCATCCGTCGCCTTATAAAGTGCTGATATCAACCATTCTCAGTTTACGGACGAAGGACGCTGTGACCGCCGAAGCCAGCGCGCGGCTTTTCGCAGCCGCCGAAACCCCGGAACAGATGATCCTGCTGAATAAATCGAGAATTGCAAAACTCATTTATCCGGCTGGATTTTATAAGACAAAATCGGAAACTATTCTCCGGATCAGCCGCGAATTGATCGAGCGGTATGACGGTATTGTGCCTGATGATATCGACCGGCTCCTGGAATTCAAAGGCGTCGGGCGGAAAACAGCGAACCTTGTGCTGATCCTGGGATTCCGGAAACCGGCCATGTGCGTAGATACGCATGTACACCGCGTTTCTAACCGCTGGGGATTTGTAACGAGCCGTTTTCCCGATGAAAGCGAAATGATCCTCCGTGAAAAACTGCCTGTGCGATACTGGCTCGATTACAATGACCTGCTTGTCACATTCGGGCAGCACGTATGCAAACCAGTGTCGCCGCTCTGCAGCGCATGCCCCGTCAGCGGTCTGTGCCCTAAAAACGGAGTAACCCGGTCGCGATAAATGCTTTTTTTTTCCGCCCAACACCGCCTTTTTATCGGCCTCTGGATGCTGATGCTGGTCATTAACATCCCGGTTTTCTTTTTCCTTTATTACCGTTACGCACAACGGACAAATCCGATCATTAAGAACAAACTACATCACACGCTTCGCGACGGTTATGAACTGGGCGAATTCCTTCTGAATCAGATACGGCAGGACGTCCAGCAGAGAGCCGCTGCGCTGCATTATAATTCCACTGTGCTGGATTTCCAGAGAAAATATTTCAGCCAGTCGCTTGGTCAGGATGGCTACCTGCGGTTCCTGGATTCTGAAGCCCTGCGCCTATCCGGACTGGATGCGGCCATTATGGCAACAGACGAAAGTGAAACGCTTTTTGCCTGGTACCGGTTATCGCAGGCGAAGATCGAATCCCTGATACGCGATTCGATGAAAATTCATTCCGCATCGGAGGTCGCGCAAACGCGCTATTTTGAAACGGAGCAGATTCTGATCAGCCGGCGGCCGGTGATTTTCACCAATCAGCAGACAGGCCGGCTCACAGTGGCAAAGGCTGTTCCTCCCGGAATCGCAGAACCCTATCTACGCTTGAAAACAGCTTACTTTTATTTGTCGGATATTGAGCAGCGGGATCAGAAAGCGATTGAACGTCGCACGGCTGATTTGTATTTTTTATTTGGATTTTTCTTTCTCGCTCAGACTCTGCTGGTATGGTTTTTTTCCTGGAGGTTTACCCGGCCGCTGAGACGCCTGGCGAGCGAAACCGCGATGCTAGCCGATCAGCGGGAAGATTTCAGGTTAGCCGGCACGAAGCGCGCGGATGAAACAGGAATGATCGCGCGATCCATAGAGAAAATATGCGAAAACGCCGCTCTGCAGCAGCAGCGCATGCTCGACCTGGAAAAATCCTCGCTCTGGCGCGAAATCGCCCAGCGGCTTGCCCACGAAATCAAGAATCCGCTGACGCCCATCCAACTGACGCTTCAACAGATTAAAGACTCCTATGAAAAAAAAGATCCGGCCTTCCAGAATATTCTCCATGATTGCTACCAGATCATTCACGAGGAACTGAACCGGCTGAGCGTTCTGACCCGGGAGTTTTCGGAATTCGCGCGCCAGCCCGATTTTCACTTCCGGCCGTCGTCCCTGAACAAAATTATCCTGGATGTGAAATCGCTGTATCAGCACGCTTCGATTGATCTGAAGCTCGATGCCGGTTTACCGGAAGTCTTTCTTGACGCCGAGGCGATCCGTCGCGTTCTTATGAACCTGCTCGATAATGCCATCGCCGCCGCTGTTCCCGACCGCCCGAACAGGATCACCATCTCAACTCGTAAGGATGACGAAAGAGTCATATTAACCCTGAACGACCGCGGTAGAGGTATTCCCAAAGAACATATAGCAAAGATCTTTGAGCCGCACTTTTCGACAAAAACCGCCAATATGGGCCTCGGATTGGCTATCGTCAAGTCTATACTCGACAAGCATCAGACCGTCATTGACGTCGAAAGCGTGGAACGCGCGGGAACGACTTTTACAATTTATTTTAAACTAATAAATCCTCTTTTCACCGGAGGCCAAACGTAAACGATTTCTTTTTTATCTCTGAATTGTGATCATTTTCCTTTGTCCGGCATCGCGGACTCTTTTAAGAAGAAATTCAACAGAACCGATTAGGATTTCTTCCTCCGTGATGATGTCAATTTTCCATCTTCCTTCTGTCATCGACGTTTTATACGTAAAGCCCCGGTAACCGCCGTCACGACCGCCGATCAGGTCATAGCTCAACTTTTCCATGAACATCCATTCCCCGGAAGCCTCATCATAATGTTTCCAGCGGTGAAAAATTCTTTTCTTCATGGCTGTGGGCGCGAAGACAGCGGCGAAACAAAACACGGTATCCCCAGGCTGATAATGATACACCGCGTCGGACGTTTGCCAGACATGCCATACGGAACTTTGCTCGTAAGTGAGGTTATAAAAATAATCCGATTTGCCGACATGGTGATAAATACCCGCATGTTTCAGCGCTAGAGGCAACGGCGGAATCCAGTTCAGGAAATAAAAAATCACCAACAGCGCATAGACGACCGTAACCATGCCGGATAGCCGGAAAAACGGTTTATCGTCTTCTTTCCCGCGCGTGAGTATTGAAGCGGCAATAATCAGCAGCGTATAGGCCGCGCTGATCACAACGCCGGCCAGAAAATTCTTACGGTTCATTTCATTTGTTAAAACGGGAAGGAAAAATACAAAAAACGAAAAACTGGCCAGCGCAAACATCCCAAACCGGAGATACAGCCGCGACGATTGTTTTCTGAAAAACTGGTTGATAATCAGCAAAACAAATAGAATCGCTATGAAAAGGGCCGATTTGAAACCGGCTGAGCTTTTAAAATAAAAAATGACATGGCTGCTGAACAATCCACCGATAAAAAAATCAACGCCGGTTTTAACAAGTTCGGTTTTTTTCACGAGCCATTGCGCGCGGATTCGCCGGTTGTCGCATAAATGATAAACCACGATCAGTATGCCCGCCAGAACAACATAAGAAAGCAGTTTTAAATTATCCGCCATCGCGTCAATACGCCGCGTCGCCATAAAATCAATAGTGAATCCGGTCAGAAAAGAAACCGCTGAAATAAAACGGCTGTAGCGATCGTAGAACGAATGTAGTTTTTTTGCCCGTGTTACAATTTTGTTCATGCTGTCCGGCATCTTACAGTGTGCGGGCCCGTCGGCTAAATTCCAAAGTTTTTTCTGAAAATAAAAAACTATGGTACTGCGGAACCCTTAATCATCAAAGAATAGGTTTTTTCGGCGCGACGCCCTGTTATTTGGTTCCCGCCCATTTATGAATTTCAGCGCGGAACCATGCATCGGCTTCTTCGGTCCACTTGAAGTGCTGACGGATATAGTCCATCGTTTCTTTCTCGATGTCCGTATATTTATTGCCGTCATTTACTTTCATCAGAAACATTTCGGCGGCGGATCGAAATGACACACTTCGGGTGATTCAAATATTTTAATTCCATCCGCAAATTTCGTAATTCATAAACATTGATCGCATCCTGAATCTGTTTTTGACTGCCAATCATCCGTCTATTTATGATGTTCGTGAAAAAGTTTCAGCCGTTTTTCCAGCTCCGGGAACTGTTCGCGGCGAACCAGCGACACGCAGGCGCGCAGACCTTCGGTTCTTTCGCTTCCGGTCGTGGACAAAGCGATGGCGCTGATTCCGTAATATAGAAGCTTTTCGAGCAGTTCCTCGCCGGACATTCCCTGATACGCGAATGTAAAATAAAAACCGTCGGCGAGCGGCTCATCCTCATCTTTATCATAAACGAATGTAAATCCGTTATCGAGAAACATTTTTTTCATGATTTTCGCTTTTTCGCCGTATTCCTTGACGGCATCGACAAAATTAAATGTTCCCTCGTTAACCGCTTTCAGGATAGCGGCGACCCCGTACTGCGCTGAATGCGCCGTGCCCGAACTCAGCGTATAGATCGTCCCGTAGATCATCGCATAACCGAACCGGTCTGATGAATAAAACCGTTTCAGGTCAGGAGCTGTCTTTTCAAACAGATGATTTGAAATGACCATCATGCCCAGCCGCTGACCGGCATAGCTGAACGCCTTTGAACTGGAAATGAACAGGATGTAATTATCCGTGTATTTTGCGACCGAAGGCTGGAATGGCGGCGCGCCCGGATGCGAAAGATCCTTGCGAAAATCCATCGCAAAATATGCCAGATCCTCCAGAACCACGACATCGTATTTGGTCGCCAGTTCACCGATGATCCTCAATTCCTTATCCGTGAAGCAAATCCATGAGGGATTGTTCGGATTGGAATAAATGACGGACGAAATATTTCCCTTTTGGAAATAGCTTTCAAGTTTTCCTCTTAATTTTTCACCGCGGTAATTGTACACATCGAAGGTTTCAAACGGTATGCCCAGGACACGATGCTGCAGTTTATGCACCGGAAATCCCGGATCAATGAACAGCGTCGTGTTCTTGTCCTTGTGCATACGGTTCACGGTCATGAATGCGGCGAATCCTCCCTGCATTGAACCGACGGTGGGGATGCATCCTGAGGGATTCACGTCAATATCGACAAAATTTTTCACAAAACGGGATATTTCCTGCTTGAGATGCGGCACCCCGTCGATGTCCGGGTATATGGCCGCCACGCCTTTCCGCAGGGCTTCTATTTCTGCTTCCACGCCGATCGGTACCGCGGGCAGGCCGGGCACTCCCATCTCCATGCGAACGAATTTCTGTCCCGTCTCTTTCTCGATATTATCCACCAGGCGCTTCAATTCCCGGATCGACGCTTTTCCGAGAACAGGAATATTACTTTGTTTTATCTTGTGTTCAACCACCGCTGAATTGATGGGCGTTTCTTTCATGTTGTGTTCCTGAAAATATTATATGTTGTTATACCTTGTAACTTTTTTCCTTGTATAATTTAACCCGATTTTATTTTGATTCAAACGTATTTTCAATTCCTTAGTGTCAATTTTATCCTTACCGC
>JBBIRG010000162.1:0-3248 GCA_037441945.1 Bacteroidota bacterium
CCCATAGACCGAGATTCTATGGGGTCAGAAAAAATTTCTTAAAAAAAATTATAGCTGGGTCTGCACGTTGGAGACGACTTTGTTGATGATCGCTTTCAGCGTATCAAACACGCCGTTGCCTTTGATGGCGATGCCCTCGAAGAAAGGCACATTGAAGTAGTTCAGGCGTTTCTGTAGGTTTTCGATTGTGTCGATATCCGGCAGGTCGCGTTTGTTGTACTGGATGACCCACGGGAACTTGTCGAGGCTGTGCCCGTCTTCGCGCAGATTGTTTTCGAGGTCCAGCAGGGTTTCGATGTTGCCGTCCATGCGGTGCTTCTGGGAATCTGCGACAAATACGATTCCGTCGACGCCGTTGAGGATAACTTTACGGCTTGACGCATAATACACCTGCCCGGGCACCGTGTACAGGTTGAACTTCGGTTTTTTCCCCTTGATCCGTCCGACTTCTAACTGCAGGAAGTCGAAGAAAATCGTGCGGTCTTCTTTTGTTTTTAAGGATACCAGCTCGCCGGCCAGCGAAGGATCCATTTTCGAATGGATATATTCCAGGTTCGTGGTTTTACCGCTCATACCGGGACCGTAGTATACGATTTTCAGGTTGATCTCTTGCAAAGCCCAGTTGATAAACATTCGTCGCCTCTTATATTTTGAAGGTTGAATAATACATGTGTGACTGCACCCGGTGTTTATTTAAACGATTCGTCTAAGGCGTCGCCGAGCAGCGAGCCGAATTCCGAGTCGATCAGGTCTTTGGCGCTGTCGTCGGTCATATTGGCCGTATCTTCAAAAATTTCCAGAAGGTTCTGGATCGCTTTTTTTGTGTAGATGCGGATAAGCCCGAGCGTTACGCTGGTATCGAAGACAACGACGAGGAAGAAATTGTCGCCGACGTTGGAGAGGTAGACGTTGCGTTTTTCGCCTTCGTGGAACAGCAGTTTGAACTTGGCGTCCTCGCCGACGAGTTTGGCCATTTCCGCCGTGGCGGCGAAATCGCTGGCGGCCAGGGCCGAGAGTACCGTGGTGTTCATCTTATCGGTATTGCCACGCTGACTGATCAGCTGACCGCTCATGTCGGCAAACAGAATGGCGGAAGCTTTCGTTTTGGCGGCCAGTTCCGACAAGACCTTTGTGACGCCCTCGAATTGTTTCCCGTTCAGGATAATCTGCTTACTGCCATCCTTGAGTTTTTTGGTTTGCAACATAACCGTCACCCTCTAAAGTATATGATGTTTGTATAAGTCATTAACTGAGACAGTCTTTCCGTTTTTTCAATAGTATTGATTTTTTTAAAAACAATCAACCTTTTTTTTGGGATTACCGCTTGCGCTTCAGTCTTTCGATAGCCGCTTTCAGACTTTCCCGCAAACGCTCGATGGCGTTGGCGAGATCGCCGATTTCATCCTTGGCTTCGACCTTGACGATACTTTCAAGGTCGCCCATACTGATCTTGTCGGCGGCCGTTGTTAAATATAACAGTTGTTTTGTCAGTTTATTCGACAGATAGAGCGCGGCGATGATCATGATCAGTACGCCGACGGTCAGAACGCCGCCGACGACCCATGCGGTATACCCGATAATGTCGTCCATGTACTTGCGGGACATGCCAACGTAGGCGTACCCGAGAACCGTTTCGCCGATCGGCGCGGAGATTTCGTAATTTTCGATTTCGACGGTTTCGCCTTTTTCATTGACGTTCTGCACTTTGGTCAGGTCGATCTTGTAATCGCTTTTCGCGGCCGGGATGACGTTTTCCTGAATCACCTGGCGCTGATTGTAAGAGCCGATTTTGAATTTCTGCGCTGCGACTTTCTTGTCCTTGTCGGTAATGTATACGTACGACACCGCCGTGAAACGGGATGAGATGTCCACCAGATTCTGGATGTCCACTTCATCGTCGCCGACTAAGGGGCGCTCGCTCTGCTTGGACAGTGTGGTGGCGATCGCCTTGCCGCGTTCCGTTAATTCGGTCTGGAGGGAGTCCGACACTAATTTGACGACCAGGAACGTGATGCCGAATCCGAACAGTGTCGCCCCGATGATGATGACCATCGGTACTTTCCATTTAAGACTTAATCCTTTTGCCATATTTCACCCCAATATTTCGAGGAATAACCTGAATTGATTACTTCATTAATTTGATTTTCTTGATCATCAGCTGCTGGAAAGCGACCTGTTTGGCCGGGTCGTAAATCTCGTTGCTGATGCCTTCGACTAAGCTGGGCACTTTGTCTTTCGGGAAGCTCATGCGGGTTTCGCCGAAACCCTCGATGACGTCGTCGATGATGATCGACGCTACCGGGCCGATGAGTTGGACGAGCTCGTTTTCAAGATTCGAGAAGAAATTCGCGCTGACGACTTCTTTCGTGATCGGGCGGCCGGAAGCGCCGACTTCGATCAGTCCGGAATCGATCAGCGAGGACATGATCGTGGCGACGTCGATTTCGCGCATATTCAGGCTCCTTGCCAGCTCGGATACGGAATGTTCGCCTGATTCGTATGCGTTCAGGACTTCCCAGTCCTTGCCTTTGAGTTTCACATTGGTAGGGGCTTCCTGTCCTGTTTTCTTGAATTTCAGGGCGAACGACGGGATGAGGTGGCGCACTTTCTGCCAGGCCTGGAATTGCTGGGTTCCTTCGGAGAGGATCTGTCCGGTTTCCTTTTCAATGGTTTTCTGCGCGGTGGTTTCCTCGGGATCGAAAGCGAATTTCCCGTGGTTCCAGAGAATCAGCTCAAAGAAAGCGGGTTCACCGAGATAGGTGCCGCAAACCGCATGAACGATCCGGCCTCCGCTGAGGTAAATTTCGCCGGTCTCCATGTGCTCATCCTTTTGCAGGTACAGCCTGCCGTCGCGGTCGCCGGACGCCAGCAATTTCAGGATACCGATGACTTCGATATACGCTAAACTGCCTGATAATACATTTGCCATAAATATGTCTCCTCTGACATGGTCGGTAAAGTACAGGTTTAACTCACAGTTTCAACAAGCGTCCAGCTTTCGGGGTCCATATTGCTCCGGACGAGGAAGCTGCGCCGGGAGGCCTCGATTTTGGAAGCGCGTTTTTGGAATTTTTTATCCGCTTCCAGGTCGGCGATGGCGACATTTACGGTCAGCCGGAGCATGGCGACGCTCACGTCGGGCTTGCACAGGATCACGATGTTGTAGTTCGACTGCGTGTAGGCGTAAACGCGGCCGGAGTCGTATTTTAACTCATACTCATGGATATGGGAATTCAGCCGGTCGAATA
>JBBIRG010000162.1:3277-6187 GCA_037441945.1 Bacteroidota bacterium
TGGCAATTTCCTCGAAAACATCGGTGTCGTATCCCGGCGGCGCTTTGCTGTGCACGAGTTCGCCGTCATTGAAATAGATGAATGAGGCCAGTACTCCGTCGACGCTGTCAATTTCTTCGATTTTATCTTTCATAGCCTACCTGTGGGTTATCGCAACGTAAAAAATTCCATTTTCCTTTTATGAAGTAGTCAGTGATTTTTCCAGCGCCTGTTCTATAGCGTCGTGGGATGCTTTCAGGTCGATATTCAGTTCAACGACGTCTTCTTTCCACCGGGTCAGGATTTTCTTGTCGGCTTTGCCGGAAACGTGCCCCGATTTGAATGAGCCGAGTTTGGAGGCGCGGCCGATTTTTTCCATTTTACGCGCGATAAACGCCATTCCGGCGGCGGCGCGCTTTCCGTTGGCGATACCCTCTTCCATCAAAATGTCCCCGAAGAGACTGCAGATGAGAACGCCGTTGACGCCGTTGATGTTCTTGATGCCTTTGGACATTTTGCCTAGCGCGTCGCCTTTGGCTTCGAGCGCCTCGTCGATCAGGCGCAGACCTTCCAGCAGCAAATTGCTCCAGGGCGTGTTGATCGTGCGTTTCGGGGGAGGAATGTCAATTTCGACCTTGAACGGCCCTTCCTTGATCTGAAGGATCTTGTAAATAGCTTCTTCGCCTTCAATGGCGCCGTAGGTGGCGTGGACGATGTTGCCGTCCGAAAAATATATTACGCCCTGCACCTTGTGATGCTCGACGGTAAACATGGCGTTGTTTTTTTCCATGCAGTTCAGCTGGACAATGTTCGCCAGCTTGAGGTCTTTTAAATTTCCGACAAGAGCCATGAGTCCTGTTCCTCGTTTCTGTAGGTTATTTGAGCGCTTCGCTGATAATTTGCTTCATGAGCTTGATCTCAAACGGTTTTTCCACATACCGGTAAGCGCCGGAGTTGATCGCCTCCTCCTTTTTTTCGTCGGAACCGTAAGCGGTCATAATGATGACGTGCGTCTGCGGATGGCCTGATTTGATTCGCTTCAGGAGTTCGATGCCCGTGATCCCCGGCATGGTAATGTCCGTGACGACCAGGTCAAACGGCTGTTCGCTGAACTTCTCCCACGCTTCGTTTCCCGATGACGCCGTCACGATTTCGTAATTTTCCTTTGAAATAATAAAGCTCTGGTACAAACTGAACGTCAGGGTTTCTTCATCATCGACAATGAGAATGCGTTTTGTTTTTTCCGACATATTGACCTCTAATCTATCGTCGTCAACCGGTGAGACGGTTATGTTTGTTTACCTTTAGTGTCAAATCCTGTTACCCGGTTTAAGCAGGCGCACTTAAACTTGTGAAATATAGTCATTTATTCCTTTTTTGTCAATATTAATAAAACATTAATACATCAATTCGGAAAAATGCGGGAATAACGTGTGAGAACGGTTTCTGGGCGCATCAATCGAATGCTGTACCCTCGAATGGCGCCGGAAATTTTTTGAAAGGGACTAAATGCCCAGACTGCGGACTATTTCAGCAGCAATATTTTCCTCGATTTTGAAAAATGATTCGTCTGGATGCGGACGATATACAGGCCGCTTCCCGCGCGTACGCCGGAATCGTTCCGTCCGTCCCATTGCAGGCGGTGAATGCCGGGCGCGTGGTCTTTCCGGCTGACTAACGTCTTAACCCGCTGTCCCAGCGCGTTATAAATCCTGACCGTAACATCTCCCGTTTGCGGCAGGTGATAAACGATCGTGGTTGACGGGTTGAACGGGTTGGGATAATTCGGGAGCAGGTCAAACCGCGCAGGCAGGCGAACAATCAGGGTTTTCGGTTCATGATAAGTGATCGTTCCGTCGTAAGCGACGTCGGCGAGACGGTAAACGAGCGTATCGCCGCTCTGAACATTTTCATCGATAAATTCGTAATCCGTCGCGCTTGTTTTGGAGCCCTGGCCTTTTATTTGGGCGATGGTCTCGAATTGCCTGTCAGCGTTCATTCTCTGGACAAGGAAATACGCGTTGTCAATTTCCGATTCGGTGCGCCAGGTTAATTGAATGATGCCGGTGGATGATTGATGGTCCATCCTGAAATAAGCCAATTGAACCGGCAGCGTGATATCCGCTCCGCCGATGGGATCGGCAAACGCAAAATAGCCGCTGTAAAAATTTGAAAATGTGCTGCTCGTGATGGTGCCTGCCCAGTTCGCCGAACCCGTGCCGCCGATCAGCTGCCAGACGTTTGATCCGTCCGCCTGCGCGATGCGAAGCTCGGAACCGACCTGTACGCTGTCGGAATTGCCGTAGGTACTCACGTAGGTCAGTGTTACCTGGGCATTGGTGAATGATCCGCCGCTTTTCGTGATGTTCCAGTAGCGAACGCCGGAAATATTATCGATCGTTGCCGTGTTCAGTGAAGTGGACGGAAGATCGTTCAGCGGATTGGCGTTCACCTGTTCGCTTGTGATCGTGACGGCGCTTCCGGATACTGTGGCCAGCGTAACGGTAACCGGCTGAATATTGGTTCTCGATCCGGTCCGGAACTGAAAATTCTGCGACGAGCCTGACACGGGAAAAACCTTCGCCATCCGTCCTTCCACGAAACTGCTGTTGCTGCCGCCCGTACAATTTCCTGTTGATGAAATCGTCAGCGTATTGCCGCCGCTGATTTTGATGATGCCGTTTGTCAGGGTCAGTGTTTTATTCAGAGTGAGATTTCTTAGCAATCGCAGAGTATCGGTTTTATTGATGGTCAAATTTGCGTTGGAACTGAATGTCAGTGTGCCGGCGCCGTAGATTTTTTGCTCCGAAGGGCCGTTGAATGTGATATTATTTGGGTCTGCAGGAGTAAAGTTAAGCGTGGTTCCTGCTTTAATATTAATACTCCCTTTAATTTGAATGCCGCCGGTAAGGTTCAGATTCAGCGTTCCTC
>JBBIRG010000163.1:0-6162 GCA_037441945.1 Bacteroidota bacterium
GAGTCGGCGATTACCGATGTTCTGTGCATTGTCCTAACCGGCGCGTTTCTCGATATTTACCTAAAAGACAGCGGCGCCGACGGTACCATCGCCGTTTCGATCTTTCTGTCCTTATTTGTCACCGTCATCATGGGACTTGTCGGAGGGCTCGGCTGGCTATTCATCATTTCCAGAGTCGACCGTTTCCGTCGCTCGATGTTTTCGACCGTTGCCGCAGTGTTCATCGGATACGGCGTCGCCGAACAACTCGGATACAGCGGGGCAATCACGGCGCTGAGTTTCGGATTCACGCTTACGAATTTTAAATCCTTCCGATTCGACCGTCTTCCGACTCTGAAAGACGTTAGGTTTGCGGTCATCAGTGAACCGGAGAAGAATTTTTATAAAGAAATTGTGTTTATATTGAAAACGTTCTTTTTTGTTTTTCTAGGAACATCCATCCGGTTTGAAAGCGTACTGTCCTTTATCGCCGCACTGGCACTGGTTCTGGTGATTTATGGCGCGCGTCTTTTACTGTGCCGGGTCGTCGTGAGCCGGAAAATACCCCAGAAAGAAGTATCATTCATGTCGACCATGGTCCCTAAGGGTCTGGCGGCGGCTGTACTGGCCGGAATCCCGCTTCAGATGGAAGTGGCCGGAGGCGAAAAGATTCAGAATGTCGTTTATGAAGTTGTATTGATCAGCATCGTGATGACCGCCGTCCTTGTGCCTCTGATTGATAAAACAAAAATAAGCCTTTATTACCAGAGGTTTTTTTCCACATTCGCGCCGGATGACGTTCCGGCAAAGACAAGCGGACAGCCCGAAAATACGGCGTTAACCGCTGTGCCGGATAGTAAAACCGGAAACAGAAAAAACAACACGCCGACAGATTCAGATCAACGGATTGTATAACAATTAAAAAGGAAACATTATGGAATCATCAAAAAACAAAGACGCTGTCGATAAATTTTATCTGAAGTACGGATTCGCCACCCGCGCGCTTCATGCCGGAGAAAAAGTCGGACAGCCGAAAACGCACGCCCACACCAACGCGATTTACCAGACATCAACGTTTATCTTCGATTCAGCCGAGGAAGGCGCCGATCTTTTCGCATCCAAAAAAGAAGGTTACATCTATACGCGCATGGGCAACCCGACCGCGCTGGTCGTCGAGGCGAAGCTCAATGCGCTGGAAGGTTCGGAAGTCAAACTCAAGGATCCCGATAACGTGCGCGTGTCGTCGCTGATCTTCGCGTCGGGCATGGGCGCAATCAGTTCCACGATTCTTGCGGTGATGCAGTCTGGCGATACGATGATCTACGGATCGGTGCTCTACGGCGCCACGGATAACCTGATCACGACAATTCTCCCGAAGTACAACATCAACGCGATCCCGTGCGACACCGATAACATCGGGCAGTTCGAGGAAATCATGAAAAAGAATCCCAAAACGAAACTCGTGTTGTTCGAGACGCCGACCAATCCGATGATGACGATCACTGACATCGCCGCGTTGTGTAAAATCGCGAAATCGATTAATCCCGGTGTCGTAATCGCCGTGGACAACACGTTCGCGACGCCGTACCTCCAGCGCCCTCTGACGCTCGGCGCGGACGTGGTCATGCACAGCACGACGAAATACATCGGCGGGCACGGCACCATCGTCGGCGGGGCGGTCATTACCAACCGCGACGACATCAAGGATAAACTTTATCACGTGATGAAAGATTTCGGCGCCTGCCCCAGCCCGTTCGACGCGTGGCTTGTCAACCAGGGACTGAAAACCCTGCCGCTGAGAATGGACCGTCACTGCGAGAACGCGATGAAAGTCGCCGAGTTTCTTGAAAAACATCCGAAGGTTGACAAAGTCCATTATCCCGGGCTGAAATCGTTCCCGCAGCATGAACTCGCGAAAAAGCAGATGAAGGATTTCGGTGGCATGGTAACGTTCGAGATCAAGGGCGGCTATACGGCGGCGACGAAACTGCTGAACAATGTTCACGTGATGACGCTCGCGGTCAGCCTTGGCGGCGTGGATTCGCTGATCCAGCATCCGGCGAGCATGACGCACGCCTCCGTCTCGCCTGAGGTGAAAAAACGCCTCGGTATTTCCGACAACCTGATCCGCCTCTCTGTAGGGCTGGAAGATGCTGATGATATACTCACCGACCTCGATCAGGCGTTGTTAAAAATGTAGTAATTGCATGAAACTGAATCCTATTCGCCGCGAAGGCACAAAGAAATATAGGTTAAAAACATTTGATCTCTTTTTAATGATTATTGTCGGGAAATATTAAATCAGAATAATCGGTTGACCGGTAAATACTTTGTCTTTGCGACTCGGCGGTTATTGTAATTCGCCTTTTTAGGTTTAGTATGAAAATCCCATTCAACATTTACGGAACATCATGAAGAAAAAAGTCATCGGCGTACTCGCCCTGCAGGGCGATTTTGAGGCGCATCAGGGCATGCTCGACCGTATCTCCGCGCCGAACATTCAGGTGCGTCTTGCGGAAGAACTGGAAATTATAAGCGGGCTTATCATTCCGGGCGGCGAAAGCACAACGTTGATCCGTTTGATGCATGCTTTTAATTTAACCGACCCGATCAGGCGGTTTGTTGCAAGGGGCGGAGCCGTGTACGGCACATGCGCCGGAGCCATTCTCATCGCGGCGGAAGTCGTGAACAGCCGGCAGTTCAGTTTTGGTTTTATTGACATCGGCGTCTCGCGGAACAGTTACGGGCGTCAGGTGGACAGTTTTGAAAAATTGATCGATGTGCCTGCCATTTCGCCGAAACCCTTTCACGCTGTCTTTATCCGCGCGCCCAAAATCGTCCGCACGTGTCCGAAAGTTGAAGTTCTCGCCAGCCTGGACGACGCTGTCATCGCCGCCCGACAGGATAATATTCTTGTTACGACGTTTCATCCTGAACTGACAGACAATCCCGCGGTGCACGAGTATTTTGTCAGTCAGTGCGTAAACGATTTGTCGGGTCATCAACCGTAAACGCGATGGAGAAAAAAAAGAAAAATAAAACGGATCTCCGTAAACGCGCAATTCACGTGGTATCTCTGGGCTGCCCGAAAAACCAGGTCGATTCCGAGAAACTGATCGTCAATCTCAACGGTCACTGGATTACCGATGTGCCGGAAGAAGCCGATACGATCATCATCAATACATGCGGTTTCATCGACAGCGCGAAAGAGGAATCCATCGGCGCCATTCTGGAAGCGGTTCAATTAAAAAATCAGGCAGCCGTTAATGGAAAAACCCTGGACATTATCGTGATGGGATGCTTGTCCCAGCGGTATGCCAGGGAACTGAAAAAAGAAATTCCCGAAATTGACCGCCTGTACGGCGTTCACGAGACGGAACGGATCATCCGCGATATGGGCCATGCCGGGCGGGTTGTTGACAGGCTGGGCAGAAGCCTGCTCAATCCGCGGCATTACGCTTACCTGAAAATATCCGACGGATGCAATCACCGCTGCGGATTCTGCGCCATCCCCGGCATACGCGGACGCCTGAAAAGCGCGCCGGTTAAAGATTTGACCGAAGAGACAAAACGTTTAGCCGCGAAAGGCGTGAAAGAACTCATACTTGTGTCCCAGGACACCACCGCGTACGGATTTGACCTGCCGGTTTCCGGGAAAAAAGATAACCGGCCGCTGATCCGTTTGCTGGAAAAACTGCACGAAATACCGAGCATCGAATGGATACGCCTGATGTATTTTTATCCGACCCTGATCAGCGATGATCTTCTTCGGTTCATGGCCGCTTCAACTAAAATCTGCCCGTACATTGACGTCCCGGTTCAGCATATTTCCGACCCCGTCCTGAAGGCCATGCGGCGCGGCACGACGGCAAAGCAGGTCAAAACTTCGCTTTACCGTATACGCGAATTGCTTCCCGGCGCCGCTGTCCGTACATCATTGATTATCGGGCATCCGGGCGAAACCCGGAAGGATTTTCAGGAACTGCTGTCATTCACAGAAAGCTACCGGTTTGAGCGGCTCGGCGTCTTCCCATACTCCGATGAGGATGGAACGCATTCGTACGGATTACGTCCGAAATGCTCCAAAACCGCGGTACAAAGCCGGTTCGACGAATTGATGTCCGCGCAGCAGGCCATTTCGCTGGAATTGAACCGGCGGCGGATCGGGCAACGGCTGAAAGTATTGATTGACAGAAAAGAAGATAATGCCTATTTTGGAAGAACGGCGCATGACGCTCCCGAAATCGATCACGAAGTGATCGTTGACGGAAACGCACCGGTTTACGAGGGACGATTTGCCGATATTCATATTGATGACGCTTATGAATACGATCTTACAGGGCGCCCGGTAGTCCAGAAAAAATAATTACGGGGAGATCATTTGAACAACATGAAATGGTTTTTATCATCGGCGGCCATTCTGCTGCTCGGCTTAAGTGTTTACGCTCAGATACAGACCGGGAAAGCGGGCGGCGGCCCTGCTTTTTTTATCGACGCGGCGAATTTCGCTTCCGCCGATACCACGAAAGGGCGGTTGGAAGTGTTTGTCAAGATCGCGCACAGCGAACTGGTGTTTGTGAAACAAGGTAACAACGCGTTTCGCGCAAAATACGAGATCATTTACGCCGTCTATGACAAAAAAAACCAGCTGATCGAACGGTCGATCGACGACAGGGATATCGTCGTGGATAACTATAACGAAACTGTGATGGACACGCGCTTTCATTTCAACAGGAAAACCTTTAATCTTTCGCCGGGCAGTTACGAAATATCCGTCATGATCACTGATAAGGAAACCGGCGCTTACGGGCAAAGGAAGCAGGACGCACCGGTGCGCTTGTTCCGCGACAAAGCGGTGGCGGTAAGCGATCTGATCTTCGCCGACAAGATCCAGAAAGATACGGCCAATTCAATTGTCAATATCGCCCCGAATGTGTTCCGGAGTTTTGACAGCGACTATGAGACCTATCTCGTTTATTTTGAAATATACAACAACCGGTTTGCCGCCCGGTTCCGCGATACGCTTTCGCCGGTTCCATCCGACAGCGAAGAAGTCTTGATTAAATACCGCGTGCTGGATAAGAACCAGGTCGCCGTCTTTCAGGATTCATTAACGAAAACCGTTTCCGCATACCAGACTTTTTCCTCGTTCGCGATTGACAAATCCAGCCTGACCTACGGCCGTTACATACTGGACGTCAGCGTCGTTCGGGGCCAGGAACGCGCTTCGGTCAAGACCCTTTTTGACGTGAGGTCGGCCAATTTCACTCACTGGGGAACATCCGGCTCGTTCGATCTTGACCTGGCCATCAAGCAGATGCGGCATATTGCGCGCAATGTCAACCTCGGAAAAATCCTGAAGGGAACCAAAGAGGAAAAAGAGCAGTTCTTCAATGATTTCTGGAAAAAGAAAGACCCGACGCCCGACACCCAGCGCAACGAAATGATGGAAGAGTACTACCGGCGCGTGAATTACGCCAACCGTTATTTCACTTCCGGATACCGGGAAGGCTGGGAAACCGACCGCGGCATGGTGTACATCACCATGGACGCTCCGGACGGCATCGAACGCTACCCGTTTGAAACCGATTCCAAGCCTTTTGAAATCTGGTATTATTATGAGGCGAACCTGAAATTGATTTTCTTTGATAACTACGGTTTCGGCGATTACGAGCTACACCCCGCCAGCCGGATGCAGTTTGAGAGTTACGTTTTTTCCCGACGGCGGTAATGACACGTCATTTCTTTTTCACGGGAACACCGTTCATCGGAAAAACGACGGCTCTTCTGCGGATTGTCCAGTCTCTGCCGATACGGTGTCGGGGATTTTATACTGAGGCCGTTTATTTACAGAATATGAAAACCGGTTTGTCGCTGCGGTCGCTGGACGGCCGCTCGATGATGATCCGGCGGGCGGATGGGCGTTCCGATTGTTTTTCCGGTTATGATTTTGATTGCGCAGCGTTCGACGCGTTTTATCACGATGTTTTTGATTCCCTTCAACCGGGTGATCGTATCGTGATTGACGAACTCGGCCCGATGTTTTGCCGCTCGGAACGGTTCACGAAGTCCGTGGAGGAATGGTTGGACGAATATTTCCTGATCGGCGTGATCGCAAAGAAGGGACACCGGCTGATCGAGATTATTCACCGTCGCGCGGATACGGAAATTATAAACCTGACC
>JBBIRG010000164.1:0-6147 GCA_037441945.1 Bacteroidota bacterium
GACCGGATAGGTTTTAGTCACTGCCAGGATAAGTATATCCTCCGGGTTCCGTCCAGCGCTAAGGGCCGATCCGGCGATGGTCTCGCGGATTTTCCCGATTTGTTCGCCGATGACGCTTATGGTTTTATCGCCCTGCATATCGTTTTCCGTTTGCTTTTTCAGGTTTTAGGTTTGATGCGGCGCCCGAACGACTGGCGTATGCGCGCGTCGGGATCGGTTTCAATCTTGATTCGGGATATGCCGTCTATCAGCCGCTGAAGGTACTGCCGGATCATGTTGTCGCCGATGTAAATAATCGTCAGGACGGTTTTCTCATAGGCAACGTCGAAACCGACGCTGCTGAAAGTGATAACTTTGAGGTAGCGAATCAGTTCGGGATTTTTTTCGATCGCGGCCAATTTGGGAATGAGCGCGGCGTCGATCGGAAATCGCTGGTTGAAAATCAGGTACGGTTCGTTGGGGACCGAAAAACGGAACTCGAAATCGGCGATTGAGTCGGCCAGCCGGCGCATCGCGGTTGTGATGACCGAAGAGATCCGCGAACCGTCGGTGATGAATACTTTCGGCGTGCCGAACTTGTCGGACAGGATCAGGCCGATGCAGTTGTAGTCGTTGATCAGTTTCTTGAAAAACAGCTCAATCGCGATATGCGGGATATGGCTTCGGTTCGCGCGGGATTCGAACACTTTCGCGATGACGAGAATATCTTCTTTTGCTTTCCTGACCGCGCACTTCGGGTTGATATGGTAACAGCCTTCATTCAGGCATTCGTCGATCGGTTCGCTGCATCCGGTGCGTTCCTTAAAATCAAGCAGGTTCTCGCACTGGCTTTTGATCGTCCGTTCGTCGGCGGCCATATTGAACCGGAGACGGTAATATTCAATCGCCGCGGCGACCAGTCCGTCGAGCAGGTGCGTCAGCTGCGGATAGGTGAACGTGTCGAGCGCGCTCTGAAAATCGGGCGAATGAAGATGATCGTGAATAAAATGAATTTTTTTTTCGGGAATAACCTTTGGGTTCAGTTTCAGTATATCCCCGATACGGATAAGATCGGCCGGTTCCTCCTGCATCGGCATTTCAGGATTCAGGGGTATGTTCGTTTTCGTTTTCATTCAGTGAATTTCGCCGGTTTTGCGTTTAATCGGATATAACAAAGCAATATATTTTTATGAAAGTTAAAAATCAACAAAAATTGGACTTTGTGCCGCGCCGTCGGTTCTTGACGCGAACCGGCCGCAACATTCAGCCGCAGAACGGAAAAATAAAAAAACTAAATAATAATTATTGATAATCAGATTTTTCTTAATTATTCTCAAACGAAAGATTCATTTTGTAAAGGAATTGAATTTATGAAAACAATGAGCGCCTTGTTGATGATCGCCGGTTTTTATTTCACAGCCGATCTTTTTGCTCAATACAAAGTAACGATTGATCCGGATACCATGCTTTGCGTTGACGGCGAGGCAAAAATAACCGTTCATACCGCCGCCGCCCAGCTTGGCTTAAATTGTGTCGCCCGAAAAGGGGGCGGTGATTTTTCCGAGTTTAAGTTAGTCGACGGGCCCGACGGCAAAGTCATGCAGGCGACTTTCACCAGTCCGTTTCCCGGCGAAACGGAAATCGACGTTCTTGACGGCCGGTTCAATAAAATCGGGGTCGTCAATCTTACCATCATGGCGCCAATCGTTGAAATCCTGACCGAAGACATGTATGACAGCATTGATTTCCGGACCAAGTCCATGCCGCTGGTGGTTATGGTTTCGGATCACAGAGGCGCCCCCCTGAAGAACGTGAAACTGGTGGCGAAGATAACCGAAGTCGTCAATAAAAAGCACGTAGCATCCACCATAACCGTTGGTCCGTTTGTATTCCGCAACGGAAAATACGTAGCCCGCCTGACGAATCTCAAACAGGCGAATTATCACGTTATGGTATATGACATGAATCATACAGAAACTTTCGATAAAGCGGTCAGTCCGGACATACAGCATCCGGGCGCTATTCTGGAAGGGATGAGCGTCGAGTTTGATTAATCTATTGACCAGGTTTTTTTCCGCGGCAAGTCTGAATTGGACCGGAAGGGACAACGGCGGCGTATCAAAAGCCGTCGTTTGTTTTATAGCCATCGCTGTTCCGTTTGCTTTAATTATTCTGACCGGCGGATGCGCCAGCCAGGCTCCGCCTCAGGGCGGGCCGGAGGATAAAACGCCGCCCGTGATCCTGTTCACAGAACCGGCCTCCGATTCCGTGCGGGCGCCGCGCAATGCGGTTATTACAATCACTTTCAGCGAACCGATGAATAAAGCCAGTCTTGAGCAGTCGGTATTTGTCAGTCCACGGCCGGCGAAACCGCTTAAATTCAGCTGGAAAAAAAATACCCTCCGGATCACCCTCCCCGATAGTCTCGATTCCAGCCAAACCTGCGTCGTCACGGTTGGTACCGGGGCTAAGGACGCGCGGCTGAATCCGATGCAGAAACCCTATACGTTCGCCTTTTCAACCGGCGACCGCATTGACCGCGGTCAGATCAGCGGCAGAGTCTTTCACACGAATTATAGCGGCATGGAAGTTTGGGCGTATAATACTTTTAAACATCCGGGATTATCCGCTGACAGCCTGATCTTCAGGTATCATGCCGATTACATCACATCCGTGGATGACCGAGGACGTTTCAAATTGTCCTATCTTGCGGACGGAACTTACCGTTTGTTTGCAATCGCGGATCAGGACCGTGATTTTCTGTATTCAGCGGGCATCGACCTGATCGGAGTGCCGGACGGCGATCATATTCTTTCAGGCGATTCGAATGATGTAACCGGACTTGTTTTTCATATCATGAAAGAGGATACAATTCCCTTCCGGATCGAAAGTCTCCGTGCGACGGATGAACAGACGCTTTTTATCGAGCTGAGCAAATCGCTAGCCCTGCAGTACCGGAACGGCGGCGGGCGATTATTGAGGCGTTTCCTGCTGACCGATTTGATGACGAAGGATACCGTGCCCATGAGCGAAATATACCTGAACACGGTACATTTTACAGAAATCGTATTGTCAACCGGGAAATTGGATTCCGCCCGGCGATACCGGTTATCCGTTGATACGTTGATTTCAGAAAACGGCGATACTTTATTTGCTGCAGCTGATACGCTCCGCCGTTTTGAGTTTTATCCTCCGGAAACGCCGTCGTTTGAATGGATCCTTCCGGAAAAAGGGCAGAGAACTCTGCTGCCGGACGACAAAATCGGGATTCGTTTCAGCAAGAGCATGAACCGGGAATCATTAGAGAAAAATGCCGTTCTCATGAAAGACAGCGCGGAATCACGGAAGGGTCAATGGCGGTGGATTTACGGCGGATACGCCGAATATATTCACGACACGCTTTATGTCTCGGGAGCAGGCTATCAACTGGTGATCCCGCCGAAGATCGTTACGGACATTCAGAATCTTCCGCTTAGCGACACCACGGTCCGATATGAATTCCAGGCATACCCGTCCGACAGCCTTGGCGTGGTTTCCGGATCATTGAAAATCGATTCCGCCCGGATGGGATTTCCGTGTTTTCTGATCCTTCGCAATCTGATGGAGGGGAAAAGAAATTATACCGTCACGACCGGCGGCGGAACTATTTTTCAGTTTGATTTTGTAGCGCCGGGAAAATATATTCTTGAATCGTTTGTTGACCGGAACCGTGATGGCCGGTTTACCAAAGGAAGGACGGCGCCGTTTGAACCGCCGGAACCTTACCGTTTGCATCCCGATACGCTGTCCGTCAGGGCGAACTGGGAAACCGCCGGAATCGAATTTATATTTAAATAAACAAACGACACGGAACCTTTTATGAAAACCGTTTATTACATCGTCCAGAAATCCGGAAAACAAATCCGGGTCGAGGAAGGTCAGCCGGTGACGATCGGCCGGGCGTTTGACAATACATTGTTCATCGAAGATCCTTCCGTTTCAAGGCATCACGCGGTTATTCGCTGGAAAAACGGAATGATGTATATCTGCGATCTGGGCAGCACCAACGGGTCATCGCTGAACGGGGAAAGACTTACGCCGGATTATTATTACGAGATGAATTATTCCGATGAAATGCGAATCGGGAGCGTGCCGTTCCTGATCCTCGACGAAGCGAGCGTGATTTCGAAAAACTTCAGCGCGGAAAGCGCGCCTCAGAAAACCGTGGTGCTTACCGCCGATCACGCCAAGAAAAGTTTCAACACCGATGAATTCAATTCCACCCCTGAAAACCGGAAAGAATGACTATGAAGAAAACCTGGTTCAAGCGGGCGATGATGATGGCCGCCGCGGGATGGCTCGCCGCGTCTTGTACGAAGTCCGTTCTCGTGACGACGGACGACGGAAAAAAAAACCTGATAACCGATTCCGTACGGACCGCTGTCCTGAAAGATTCCGCCGCGACAGGCCGGATCGATAAAATACCGGCAGTTGATGTGTCGGCGCTGAAATTAAGGGCGGATTCGCTGTACCGCATGGAACGCTACGATGAAGCGCTCCCCGTCTGGATGAAAGTGATTGAACATGCCCAGGGTAATAAAGATATGCTCGCTGAGGCGCATTATTATATGGCGAACATTTTTTATAATAAAGCCGATTACAATAAGGCCGAGCTGGAATTCAAGCTGGCTCTTCGCGAAGATTCCACATACATCGACGCCTACCAGGATCTGGGACTGGTCTACATCGTCAAGGGCGATTACGACCGGGCGCTGATCTCGTTCCGCCGGATTCTTGAATTCCTGCCCGGCGATTCCGAAGCGACCGAATGGGCGCATTACACGCTCGGCATCCGCGCCTATGACAAGGGCCTGGAACATTTTAATTACGGTTTTTACGATCAGGCTATCCGGGAGCTTTCCGAGGCCGCCAAATACCTGGAAAAAGATACGGCGTACAATTACCTGACCTATTTTCTGCTTGGCAAATCGTATTATGAAAAACTGGACTACGATGCCGCGCAGAAGCATCTCGAGGCCAGCATGCGCCTTAAACCGGAATCAGCGGGCGTTTACACGGAACTGGGTAATATCTATTTCGCGAAACGGGATTTTAAGAAAGCGATCGAACTCAACCGGAAAGCGATCGCGCTGCAGCCGGATTTTGCCAAAGCGTACAACAACCTCGGATACATCTATTTGACGCAGGGCAATGAAAAAGCGGTGCAGAAAAAGAAATCGGAGGCTGACGAGCTGTACCGTCAGGCGATCGCCCAGATCGAGAAAGCGCTGGCTCTGGATCCGCTGATGGCGGGCGCTCAGAGAAATCTCGATCATATCCGCCGCATTATCAGCGGAAAGCGCGATGTGGCCGCCTATACGATGTTCCAGAACGCCGCGAAACTGGAAAAGAATTCCGAACGTATCAAAAAATTCCGGGAGGTCATCGCCAGTGATCCGACGTACGACGACGCCTACAACAATCTCGGCGTGGCGTACTTTTACGAAGGACACGCCGACTCCGGAATAGCCATGCTGGAACAGGCTATCGCCATTAACCCCTACAATCCGCAGGCCCACAACAACATCGGTTATATGCTCGGAGCGTCGCACCGGTTCGACGACGCCGTAAAACACCTGTTCATCGCCATCCAGATCAAGCCCGATTACATTGACGCCTACGTTAACCTCGGGTATGTGTATATGTGGAAACAGGATTTTGCCAGTTCCCGCAAGATTTGGCTGACACTGCTTAAGCTGAACCCAGGTAACAAGGAAGCCAAGAAAGGGTTCGAGGAACTTCAGCGGCGTGAACAGGCGGCGCGAAGCGGCGAAACGTCTTTGCGCATCGAATATGAAAATACGGATGACGATTCAACCGCAACGGAAAAAAAATAGGACGGTGTCCCTATGACCTATGCCGTAATCATGGCGGGCGGAGTCGGCTCGCGATTCTGGCCGAAAAGCCGAGCCAAAACCCCCAAACAGCTGCTGAACATTTTCGGCGAACGGACGATGATCCGGGAAACGGTGGAACGGATCCTGCCGATGATTCCCTACGAACGCATTTTCATCGTGACCAATATTCTGCAGGCCAAGGAAATCGAACGGCAGATTCCGGAATTGCCTGAAGAAAATATACTGATTGAACCCGTCGGCCGCAATACAGCCCCCTGCATCGGACTGGCGG
>JBBIRG010000165.1:0-4776 GCA_037441945.1 Bacteroidota bacterium
CCCGTGGCGTAGATAGCCACTCAACAGTCGGCTGGCGATGCCAGGCCCTGCCGGAGCGCCGTTGGCGTTGAAGAACAGGTTATTGGTGATTTTCAAGCTGTCCGGGTCAAAAAAGGAAACGTCGCCGGTTGAGGAGCCGAAACTGCCTTCATTGATTATATAAATTCCTTCCGGCTTCAGGTTGTTGTCAGAAAGATCAATGTCCTCGCGGCAGGAAGTTAAAACAATTAAAGCGGTCATAGCGAAAAGGTGAATAGATAAGAATTTCATGAACGGTTCCCTTGTATGGTTTATGAATTTTGTTGTAAAGTTGTTAATTTAATATCCGATTTTAATGCCGATCTCGAAGAGTCTTGCCTGGCCTGGATACAGCGCCACCGGTTCGTGCGCGGTATCCCAGATATTATTGAGGTTGGCGAATATGAAAACCTGCGTTTCTCTCCATTCAGTCCTTAATTGTATCGTCAAGTCGGTGATCCAGTAATGTTTCAGGTATTTGGTGTTCTGAAGGCTTACGAACCGTTCGCTGTGATAACGCGTGGTTTGAAAAAACATCCAACGTTCGGTTGACCATTGCGCGCTGAATTTGAATACATACAGCGGCGAGTAGGGGATGCGCTTCGGCTTTGATCCGCTGATATCCTCCGAAAGGTTCCGCACAAAACTCAGCCGGCTGGTCAGCGAATCCCATGCGTAAGTTGTAAGAAATTCCCAGCCGGCGGAACGCGATTTGCGGAGATTCACGGGAGAAATCATTCCCTGCTGAATCACGCCGGATTCCCATACGATTTTTTCGCGCGTGCGGTTGTAAAACCCGTTCAGTTCAGCCTGCACTGTTCCGGCGTTTTCCATTTTATGAATGACGGTCATTCCGGTATTCAGTGAAACCGATCGTTCCGGTTTGATGCCGGAATTGCCGACGGCGCCGTCGCCGTTCCAGTAGCGTTCATTGAAAGTCGGCGCGCGGAAATGATTGCCCGCGGATCCTTTCAGCATATAGGTCGTATGGTCAAGATAACGGCCGAGGACAAACCCGCCCTGCAGCGTCAGCCGGTCGTCAAATTCGCTGTTATGATCGTAACGCGCGGAAGGATACAGCGACAACCGGTCAAACACGCGGAGGAAATAAACCGGGATCAGCGCGGTATGACTTTGGTATATGCTGAAAGTCCTGGAATCGGCATTCTTCAGCATCTTTCCGTGTCCGTCGGCGAAGGCGGTTGTGATTCCCGTTGCGGTTTTGTAAAACACCGACCAGTTCTGCTCGGTTTCAGTATTGAAATAAAAATCCGAGGTGCGGATTTCTGAACGGATGGAAGTTACCGGATTCCGATATTTTAGTTCCGTAAATTGGTACGAACCCGTCATACGGACATTCATCATCGGTCTCGACCGGTACTGCCATTGCGGCTGGATAACCCACAGCCTATCCTCCTGCGAGGCTTTTGAAAGCGACGCGGTATTATTTTCAATCGTATTCGGAATCTGACTCTGCCTCGTGGAATAGATGTTCGTCAGTGAAAGGTCATGAAACCTGATTTTTTTGTGAATCTGGTTGGTTACGGAATTACGGTTGGAGCGCGTGTGGATGCGGAATACTTTTTTCTTGGAATACGGATCGATGACCTCGTAACTGCTGTCCGGCTGGAAGTCCTTGGTGAACGAGCTTGACGTCTGCCATCCTGAAATATTCCAGTGATTATGCCATTGTATACGGCGGCGATCGAATGAAGACAGCGCGACTAAAACTTCGTTGTAAAACGATTTAAAGAGATATTGCGGCGACGTCGTCAGGTTAATCGTCCCGCCGATGGCGCTGTGACCATGCGCGGAAAATCCGGAACCGCGGTCAATTTCGATCAGTTTCACGTGATCCATCGGGATCATCGCGATATCGAACATGCCGGAGGCGGGGGAACGGATCGGCGCGCCGTTCAATAATATCTGAACCTGTTCCGAAGAAGATCCGCGAACGGAGAGCGTTTTCAGGCTGTGCGCCGATCCGTAATCCTTAATGTCGATTCCCGTCGCAAGATTCAGCATAGTGACGAACTGGTTCTGCTGAATGGAACCAACCAGCCGGTCGTCGATAAATTCGCGAATACGCGATGTTTCGTAGATTTGCCAGTCGGTGCGGATGCCGGTGACCACAACTTCCTTGAAATGATATTCTTTCGGGACGATGGTATCCTGGCTGAAAACGGAAGACGCCGCGACATATACGGCCGCGATCAAGGGCGCGAATGATTTCATAAAAAAATCTCACTGGCCGCAGTGAGGTAATAACAATAATTTCTTATATCAACGATAAGGAATTACGTCATTACCTTCCCGCGAAGGATTGACTGATGCATTCAGGCAGGTCTCCTGACTTTTCCGGCGGTTTTCTTTGACGCCTTCCCGTCTCCCGAAAGGGGCAGTGGCGCTGGTTTCAAAGCCGCGTCCGTCATTAACGGAACGGAATTACAGTTGCGGGGCAGTTCACGATTCGCACGTGATTCCCTTTTCATCCCGTCTGAAACGGGACACCTGAACGGTAAATTTTAAAAGATCATGAAACATACTACAATAACGTTTTCATAAAATCAAGAACAATTTTCGGGTGTATCTTCCGGAATTGGTTTTCAAATCATATTTCCTGTTGAATTTTCCCGAAAAAAATATAAATTAACTCAAACATCAACCACAGGATTGTCATCATGAAATTTGACGAAGCCGTTAAGACACTAGAACGAAAACTGAAAGAATTTAAAGGAAGTTTCACTTTGTCCGACGCCGCAGCTGTAACCGGTTTATCCATCGATGAAGCCAGGGAAGCGCTGGACCTCATGATGGGCAGATACGAGTGCCGCCTGCGCGCGACTGATCAGGGCGACCTGATTTATTCTTTCGGCGCAACGCTAAAACGGCGCAATGCTAAATCCGTAAAAGAAGTCATTCTCGAAATCGCCGAATGGGGATGGAAAGTTTTTACCGTCTTGTTTAAAATCTGGATCGCCGTCACGCTGGTCGTATATTTTATTATTTTCGTGATACTTCTGGTGGCGCTGATCGTCGCGTCGTCATCGAAGGGCGACAGCCGCCGTTCGCCGGTCAAGTTAGACGGAATTCTCAGAATTTTCATATCCATTTTTCAGTGGCGCACGGTTACTTCGTCCGTAAGCTATAAAACAGGGCGGGACGGATATTCCTATCAACGCTATGAACCGAACAAATCGGTTCTGAATAAAAGCAAGAAAAATTTCATTTCGTCGGTTTATGATTTTGTTTTCGGCCCGCCGCGCGTGAATCTTGACCCGCTGACGAACGAAAAGGAAGTCGCCGCGTACCTGAAAACAGCCAAAGGGATCATCACGCCGGGCGAAATGGTTATGCTTGCCGGCATGACTTACGAAAAAGCGGATACGTTTTTTTCTAATTGCCTGTCGCGTTTTAAAGGCGATCCGGTGATTGCCGATAACGGCGTGGTCTACGGCCGGTTCGATGAAATCACGCGCCGAATGAGCCAGCTCGAAGGCGGAAAAATTGAATATTACTGGGACGAATACGAACCGGAGTACGAGCTGACCGGAAATACCGCTGGACGCAATGCGGGCGTGATTTTTATGAATCTGTTCAACCTTTTTTTCTCGCTGTTTATTCTTTCCGCTTCCTTCCGGGATATTGACCTCGTCAGGGATTTTGACTCGGGAATGATGACGGTTGTTCTTGGCTGGATTCCTTTCATTTTTTCCTTTATCTTCTTTGCCGTACCCGTCGGGCGGTGGTTCCGTATCCGGAAACGACGCAAGCTGAGAAAGGAAACCAATATCCGCAAACGGATTATGAAATATATTTTCCAACGAACCGACCGTTCCGCGACTATCGAGGAAGTTCTAAGCGTGGTGAACCAGCCCAAACACGATAAAAAAATCGAACTCACCAAAAAAACCATGCTCGATCAAAAGTCAGTTGAAAACACGCTGAACGGGATGATGCGCGATTACCAGGGTGAGGTGATTTTAAATAATGAGGGGAAACCTGTTTATACATTTCAACGTATCAATAATGAAGTTACGACCGCCGGCGAAATCCGCACGCGTACGTCAGCCGACAGGGACATGGGCAATGTGATTTACGATTCCAAAGGTTAATATCCGCTGAGAGGTACTATGCCAGTAAAAAAATCAACAAAGGCTTCCACGAAACGCCCCCTGAAAAAAACCAAACCGGCCGCCCTTAAAAAAAAGGCGACTCTGAAAAAAGCTTATAAACTGACCGCGCACGATATCGAGAAAATAGCGCACAGCCTCGGCGCGCAGGTTCAGCATTTCGGCAATCATTACCGTATCTACCTGGATAATCCTTCCGAGTGCCGGAAATTGACGCTGGAGATATACCCTTCCGTTTCCATGGGATCTTCCGAAGGAACGATGATAACCGTTTACACGCCGAATGCGCACCTGCAGCTTCACCACTGCGGAGGCTATGTGATCAGCGAACTGCTTGGCGAGGTTACGTTTGTCGGCACGCAGAGCGGACGGCTCAGCGGACTGACCATCGAGAAAGGAGCGGCCTGCTCGCTGTACGCGAACGTCGAAACGACCCTGTTGTCCGGCGACATTACGCAGCTCGGTCCGGAAGTTATGCTCTCAAGCATCGCACTCAGTTTAACGGAACCTATCGTCTTGGCCTCGGAAACAGCGAAAAAATGAAACCCAACGAACGAAAGTAAGCGATTGATCCGGACGGTTACCGATAAAAAAATTAACGGACATACGCGTCGCGGCGGTAAAC
>JBBIRG010000165.1:4813-6137 GCA_037441945.1 Bacteroidota bacterium
ATATCGAAACCTACGGCTGCCAGATGAACGTGTATGATTCCGAATTGATCGCCGGGATTATGCAGGGGATCGATTATGAAATGGCGGAATCGGCCGAAGAAGCCGACGCGATTTTTGTGAACACTTGCTCCGTGCGCGAAAACGCCGAACAGCGCGTCTGGGGACAGCTCTCTCGCTTCAAGCGGCTTAAAGTAAAGAACCCGGACCTCATCCGCGGCTCGAGTTTGTTGCCGTTGACCAGGTTGCGGAAAATCTGAAGGAAGCCATTCATGACAAACGGCCGTACGTGAATCTGATTCTGGGCCCGGATTCGTACCGAAAAATTCCTCAGTTGATACAAACGATCGGGAAAATAACAACCCCAAATTCAAAAGAGGCGGCGTCATCCGGATCGCCGTTCTGGATCGATACGGAGCTCTCAAAAATCGAATTATACGACGACCTGACGCCGGTCCGGTTCAGCGCCACATCGGCATGGATCGCCATTATGCGCGGTTGTGATAATTTTTGTTCTTACTGCGTCGTTCCTTATACGCGCGGGCGTGAGAGAAGCCGTCCGCTGGAGTCCGTCGCGGAGGAAGCGAGAAAAGCCGTTGACCGCGGATTGTCGGAAATCGGCCTTCTTGGACAAAACGTGAATTCCTATAACGATAGCGGGCGGACCTTCACGGATCTTATGAAATCTGTGAGCGATATTCCCGGCGTCCGGCGAATCCGTTTCACGTCGCCCCATCCGAAAGATTTTCCCAACGAATTGATTGACCTGATGGCCGCCCGGGAGAATATCTGCAAGCATATTCACCTGCCTGTGCAGTCCGGCTCCGACCGCATTCTCCGGCTGATGAACCGCTCTTACACGCGCGAAGGCTATTTACGGCTGGCCGAGAAAATCCGGAACAAACTGGTTGATGTTGCGATAACGACCGACGTCATCGTCGGTTTTCCGTCCGAAACCGAAGAGGATTTTGAAGCGACCCTGGATCTTTTCCGGCAGGCGCGTTTTGACGCCGCGTTTACGTTTGTTTATTCGCCGCGTCCGGGTACGAAAGCGCATGAGATGCCCGACAACGTTCCGGCTGAAATCAAAAGCCGAAGGATCACGGAATTGATTGCACTGCAAAAAGATATTTCCCATGACATTCTCCGCGGAGAAACCGGGAAGTTGACCGAAGCCCTGATTGAGGAAACCAGTAAAAAATCAGATAAAGAATACGCCGGAAGAACGGATAAATTTCAAACCGTCATCATTCCGAAAATGGATTACCGGATTGGCGATTATATCCGCGTGAAAATCACGGGCGCCGAAGGGCATACGCTGTTCGGT
>JBBIRG010000166.1:0-6132 GCA_037441945.1 Bacteroidota bacterium
CCGAGGTCGTCCATAGTCTGGACGATGATCTTCGCTACGGCGAGGTTTCGGAACCATTTTTTGTTGGATGGAATAATGTACCAGGGCGCGTGTTTTTTATTGCAGTGTGAAAACACATCCCCGAACAACTTCATATAATCGTCCCATCGCTCGCGTTCCTTGAGATCGGCAGGATTGAATTTCCAGTGTTTTTCCTTATTGTCAAGCCGTTCCTGAAGTCTTTCTCTTTGCTCTTCTTTTGAAATATGCAAAAAGAATTTAATGATGACCGTTCCGTTGTCCGTCAGCATTTCCTCGAAATCGTTGATCTGTCGGAACCGCCGTTTCGCTTCGCCGTCGTCGATCCATTTGTGGATGCGCGTGATCAGGACGTCTTCGTAATGGGAACGGTTGAATATACCGATGTATCCCTTCGCAGGAACGTTTTTATGAACGCGCCACAGATAGTCATGCGAAAGCTCCTCTTCAGTCGGAGCTTTGAAGCATGTAACCGCGCATCCTTGCGGATTGACGCCCCGCATCACATGCTTGATCGTTCCGTCTTTTCCCCCCGCGTCCATCGCCTGGAAAATAATCAATAACGCCCGTTTACGCTCAGCGTACATCAGTTCTTGGAGATCAATCATTTTCAGGTTCAGTTCCTTGAAATCATTCCGGGCGTCGTCGGATGATTTGTAATCCAGGGTTTCTTCCGGATCGAATTCCTTCAGCGAAATATCTTTGTCGAACGGAACGCGGAAATCTTTTATCATGGATATCTCCGGTAATTATGATTGCTTTTAATGACACGCGAAGGAACAAGAACAATTGTAAAGAAAACATTCATCGTTCGCCGGATCGCGTCTATAATTAGGAAATCTAACGAATCGTAAGGAATTAAACAATAAAAAGCTAATTCTTGCAATTGGCGCGGGGTTTAAATAAATTCTTTCCGATATGTCTTGCGCCGGTTTTTAATTATAACCATTTCAGATCCACTGGCCGGTATGAAATCAGAGTTACCAATATCCTCTTATTCCGAACTGAAGCGATTTTTTTTACCCGCATGGCGAGGATGGCTGCTTACATTGATTCTTTTTCTGACGTGTATTTTGGGAGTTTGGTCAATACTTAACATCAGACACGAGCGGAATCAACACAACCGGAGTGATCTTCAAAAACTTGTCCGGATTGGCGCGGCCGGACTGAATGAGAAAAGAATCAAAACGTTCACCGGCAACAAACTTGACCTTACCAATCCGGACTGGTTAGCGATTCGCAATCGTTTTTACGCGATGTTGAAAGCTGATTCAACGATCCGCTGGATTTATCTGATAAACCGGCGCGATTCGGTGATTTTCTTTTATATGGACACGCCGGATGACGTTCCGGGAAACGCTATGCCCGGCGAAATTTACGACGATGCGCCGACGGAGCTGTTTGCCGTATTTCAGGATAAACAACCCCGAACGGCCGGCCCCTATACGGACCGGTGGGGAACGTACATATCCGCGTTTCAGCCTGTAACAGATCCGGCAACCGGTGAAATGGTCGCCGTTTTGGGCTTCGACATTGAGGCGTCCCGGTGGAATCAAGTCATACTCAATCAGCTGGCGGCTCCGGCGCTGGTAACAATACTTCTGATGTTCGTCGAGGTCATCGCGTTCATGTATATCCGAAGGCGGCGACTGCATGAATCGGCCATGAAAGCCGCCTATCATGAACTTGAAAAGAAAATCTTGGAACGAACCCGCGACCTGCTGCGGTCCAATTTTGAACTGGAGCTTCAGATCCATGAACGGGAAAAAACGGAAGAAACGCTTCGCCGGGCAACCGAGGAACTGGACCGTTTTTTCAGCGTAACGCTTGACTTGTTGTGTATCGCCGATACTTCAGGGCATTTCCGTCGCTTGAACATCGAATGGGAAAAAACGCTCGGGTACCCGATCCGCGAACTGGAGGGAAAAAAATTCATAGACTTTGTTCATCCGGATGATGTGGCCCCGACGCTTAAAGTATTAAATGAAATGATCGGACAGCGGGAAGTCCTGAATTTTGTCAACCGCTACAGGCGCCGGGACGGTTCCTACCGCTGGATTGAATGGCGCACTTACCTGTATGGCGACATGATATACGCCGCCGCCAGAGATATCACCGGACGCATCGAAACGCTGAACACGCTGAAAGAAAACGAACGAAAATTCAGAAGCCTGGCCGAAGAAACCAACGACTGGATCTGGGAAATGAACACCGAAGGCGTTTTCACCTATTCCAATCCAAAAGGATTTTCGATCACCGGCTATTCATCTGAAGAACTTATCGGCCATACCCCGTTTGAATGGATGGATACGTCTGACACCGTTCCGTACCGTCAACTTTTTTCAAACTATATCCTCGACGGAAATGTTCCGGCGCGCATGGAAGCCCGGATGAAAACCAAATCCGGCAAACTGATTTATCTTGAAATCAGCAATCAACTGGTCTACGACAATCAGGGCAATATCGCCGGACTGCGCGGGATTTCGCGGGATATCACAGAGCGCAAGCTGACCGAAATCGAATTACGGGAAACCAAAGAAAGGCTGGAATATATTCTCGGCGTCACCAAAACAGGCATTGACGTGATTGATAAGGATTTTAACCTACGCTATGTAGACCCGGAATGGAAGAAAAAATACGGCGATAACGCGAGCCAAAAATGCTACGCGTATTTCCGAAACCGAAAAGAACCTTGTCCCGGATGCGGCATACTTCGGGCTTTTGAAACGAAGCAAGTCATAGTAACAGAAGAAATACTTCCGCATGAAAACAACCGCATTGTTGAAATCCACACCATACCGTTCCGCAATTACGACGGGGAATGGTTAGTCGCAGAATTTAATATTGACATCACCGAGCATAAAAGAATAGAACAGGCTTTCCGGGAAAGCGAAAACCGTTATCGCGCTGTGATGGAACAGGCCACGGAAGGCATCCTGTTGTTTGACGTCGGAACCCGGCGCATCATCGAGACCAACCGAAGTTATCAAACTATGCTGGGTTATACGGCCGAAGAACTGATGCAGCTTACTGCGTACGATGTGATTCTGCATGACCAGCACAACATTGACCTGTACATTGATAAAATATTAAAGCAGAACCGCCTCTTTATCGGGGCTCGCCATCACCGCCATAAGCTCGGGCATCCGGTCGATGTGGAAGTCAGCGCCTACCTGATTGAATTGAATGCGCAGAAAACCATGTGCGTGGTTGTCCGGGATATCCGGGAACGGATTAAAGCCGAGCGGACTATGAAAGCCCTTCTTCAGAGGCAGGCTCTCATCCTTCAGTCGCTGCCGGTTGTTTTCTATACCGCAAGCGTCGAAGGCGATATGCAGACAGTCTGGATCAGCGAACAGGTCGAAGAAATTACCGGCTTCAAATCCGCCGATATTACATCCGACCATTTCTTCTGGGAAACGCACCTGCATCCGGATGAAAAAGAAGCGATGGTTGCGAAATACCGGTCGGTGCTGACGGAGAAAGAAGTCAACTTCGAATACCGGTGGCGTTGCGCCGACGGAGTTTACCGGTGGTTCCAAGAACAAATGATGCGTGTTGACGACGAACGGGGAATTCCTAAAGAAATTATCGGTTTATGGATAAAAATCGACGAACGCAAGAAAGCCGAACAGGAGAAGCAGAATCTGGAAGCCCAACTTCAGCATTCCCAGAAATTAGAAAGCCTGGGCGTTCTCGCGGGCGGGATCGCTCATGATTTTAACAATCTCCTGACGTCGGTTCTGGGTTATGCGGAACTGACTCAGAGAAAGATCGAACCTATCTCGCCTGCGCAGGATTACCTGCAGGAAATCAGCAAAGCCGCGCTGCGCGCTTCCGATCTCTGTCGTCAGATGCTGGCGTATTCAGGCCGAGGAAAATTTATCGTTCAGCCGATTGACCTGCCGGCGATCGTCCGTGAAATGACCAGCATCATCAAAGTCAGTCTGTCGAAAAAAATCATTCTGCAGTTTCATTTCGATTTGGATACTCCGACGGTTGACGCCGATCCTTCGCAGATACGGCAGATCATCCTGAATCTCGTGATCAACGCTTCGGAAGCGATCGGCGACGCCAACGGCGTAATAACAATCCGAACCGGCCGGCATTTCTGCAATCAGGCGTTTTTTGAAAAAACCTGGCTGCATGATCCGCTGCCCGAAGGATGGTACGTTTATCTTGAAGTTGCCGACACAGGATGCGGCATGGACGAAGATACGCTGACGAAAATTTTTGATCCCTTTTTTACGACCAAATTTTCCGGGCGCGGACTGGGACTTGCGGCTGTTCTGGGCATCGTACGCGGTCATAAGGGCGCCCTGCAGGTGTTTTCCGAACCCGGCAAAGGAACGCGGTTCTATATCCTTTTTCCCGCCGGAAAAGAATCCGTTCAGCCGGATATTCCCCGGAACGAACCGAAAGGGCAAGGAAGCGGATCCGTTCTTCTGGCCGACGACGAAGAACCCATCCGGAAACTCGGCAAAGAAATCCTTGAGATGAACGGCTATTCCGTGGATACGGCAGAAGACGGCGCCGAAGCCGTCCGTCTTTTTCTGGATAACCCGGCCAAATACCGGTGCGTGATCCTCGATCTCACTATGCCGAAAATGAACGGCCGGCAGGCGTTGCAAGAATTATTGAAAATACGACCGGATATTCTGGTCGTGATTTCCAGCGGATACAGTGAAAACGAAATCGCGAAACAGTTTTCGGGTACCCGTATCGCCGGATTTATTCAGAAGCCCTATGACGTGGATACGTTATGCGGACTCATGCGCCAGCTGACGTCATCATGACCGCTCCAGACAAACGTTTTGTCAACAGGCGCGTGGTTAAAGAATTACCCAAAAAATTCTTTTTTCTGTCGCTGAATCCATTATATTAGCCCAGTACCGTGAATTTCAAGTTAGAAACAGGAGTAAACTGAAATGTCCCGTTCCGTTACTTACCGGTCATCCGGAGTGGATATCGCCAAAGGCAACCGGACGAAACAGCGGATCAAAACGATTGTCCGAAAAACTTTTAACGATAAAGTTTTATCTGATATCGGGCATTTTGGCGGATTTTATGATTTGACGCGCTCCACATACCGCCAGCCGGCGCTGGTATCGAGCATGGACGGCGTCGGCACGAAGATCAAGGTGGCCGTCATGATGAACCGGCATCACACGGTCGGCGAAGACCTTGTCAATCACAGCGTCAACGACATTCTCTGCTGCGGCGCGGTTCCGCTGTTCTTCCTGGATTACATCGCGTACAGCAAACTGCCGGACCGCGTGGTCGCGGAAATTGTTTCGGGACTCGCGAAGGGATGCCGCAAAAACGGGTGCGCGTTGATCGGCGGCGAAACCGCTCAGATGCCCGGCATTTACCAGCCCGGCGAATACGACCTGGCCGGCGCGATTACCGGCATCGTGGAAAAGAAAAAAATCATCGACGGTAAAAGCGTACGCCGGGGCGACGTAATGATCGCCCTGCCGTCGTCCGGACTGCATACCAACGGCTACTCGCTCGCCCGGCAGGCGCTGTTCCCGAAATTCAAAGTTAATCAGAAGCTCAGCGCGCTGGGGACTACCCTCGGCGAAGCGCTACTAAAGGTCCACCGCTCATACCTGAAACCAGTTACGGCCGTAATGAAAAAAATCAACATCCGCGCGATATCCCATATCACCGGGGGCGGCATAATCGAAAACACGGAACGCGTAATCCCGAAGCCGCTTCGCCTGCGGATCGACTGGAACTCATGGCAAAGACCGATGATCTTTGAATATATCCAGGCCGCCGGACGCGTACCCGAAGCCGATATGGTTCGTTCAATGAATCTTGGCGTGGGCATGCTTCTCATCGTCCCGCCCATAGACGCCGACCGCGCGCTGGACATTCTCCGCGATCAAAAGGAAAAGGCCTGGATTCTCGGGGAGATCACATCCTGACGGACTTTGTCCAATTCCGTATTGATTTTGACATAATATCTTTTTATGTTTTCCGGCGGTCGGTACTCTGAACGGCAACCGGAGGAAATCGCGGGTTCGATTGAAAAGTTTTTCTGAAAATAAGCGGCTGATGACCCGCATTTTATGGATCTTGTCCGGTCTGCTGATAGCGATGCTGGCA
>JBBIRG010000167.1:0-6101 GCA_037441945.1 Bacteroidota bacterium
TACCAGTTCAAGCGTTCTCTTTTTCTGCGCATGGGTTTCAACGAACTGAACACCTGGTCGATGGGAACAGGCGTTAAAATGGGATTATTCCATTTTGATTACACGTATACCTATTTCAAGGGAAAAGACGCGCTGAACAACATTCACCGCATTCATGTCCAGTTTGATCTCAAAACACCTCGCTTTATCCGCGCTTCCCAGTAACCCCGTGCATCCATGACATTCCAACCGTTATCCGCGGCGAAATGCAAATCGTTCAGGCAAATACAGGAAAAAAGGCACCGCAAAGCCCAACGCGTTTTTTTCATTGAGGGACTGCGGATATTTGAGGAATCGATGAAAGTCAGCCGCCAACCGGTATGGATTGCCGTAACCGATAATTTTCTGAACGCACACCCTGCCATTCGCCAGTTCCTGAAACATTTTCATAAGGATAAAACGTTTATCGCATCGGACGTCCAGATGCGCCAGTTAAGCGATACCGAACAATCGCAGGGAATTCTTGCCGCCATGCCCGCAGATGTACAGCCTTTATCCGCAGTATATGAACAAAACGAAGCCTCACCGGTAATCGCGCTCGACCGTATAGCCGATCCGGGCAATCTGGGCGCGATTTGCCGCTGCGCCGACTGGTTTGGCGTCCGGCACGTCGTCATGAATGCCGCCTGTGTGGAATGGCATAACCCGAAGTCCGTTCGCAGCAGCATGGGTTCGGTTTTTCGTGTCACCGGATACGAAGACGCCGATATGCAGGAATTTCTTCCGGCATTGCAAAAACACGGTTACGAAATTTTCGCCGCTGTGATTGACGAAAACGCGCCGTCCGTTTTCCAGTCCCCCTCCGTTAAATCGGCGCTGGTGATCGGCAGTGAAGCTCAGGGTATCCACCCGGATATCCTGAAACTCTGCACGCATCAGGTGCGTATTCCCCGTTTCGGAAGCGCGGAATCGCTGAACGCAGCCGTCGCCTGTGGGATATTATTGTACGAATTAACCCGACATATTTTTCCATCGCACAAATAGGACATCCTTTATGAAACGCATTGTTATACAGAACGCCACAATTGTGACCATGAATGCCAGACGAGATATCCTTCATGGCTCGGTTCTGATTGAGAACGACCGGATCAAAAAAATAGGACGGCTGAAGCCTCAGGATTTTGAAAGCGCGAAAATCATTCCCGCGGACCGGCTCACGGTCATTCCGGGTTTCATACAGACGCACGTGCACTTATGCCAGGTGTTATTCCGCAATCACGCCGATGACCTTGAATTGCTGGACTGGCTGAAACAGAAAATCTGGCCGTTTGAGGCCGCCCATAATCCGCGATCAATCTCCGTATCCGCACAGCTTGGCATCGCGGAACTGATAATGGGCGGAACGACGACCATTCTGGATATGGGAACCGTTCGGCATACCGATCATGTTTTTGAACAGATCGAGCGAAGCGGTATCCGCGCATTCTGCGGCAAAGCGATGATGGACCAGTGCGGGGACGCTCCCAAAGGCCTTCAGGAAAAAACCGACGCGTCTCTGAAAGAAACTGAACGACTGATCAAAACATGGCATAACCGCTCTAACGGGAGAATCCGCTACGCCATGGCTCCGCGTTTTGTACTTTCTTGCAGTGAAAGACTGCTGAAAGAGGCGAACGCCATCGCGACGGACTGCCGGTTGCTGTACCACACGCACGCATCGGAGAACCGGAATGAAGTCGCCGCCGTTAAAGAACAGACCGGCTTGAGCAACATCGGGTATTTCGACCATATCGGAATCATGAATGAACGATTGTGCCTCGCTCACTGCATCTGGCTGTCGGATGAGGAAATTGAAATGATCCGCCTTTCAAAAACAAAAGTCCTGCATTGTCCGTCGGCGAATTTGAAATTGGGTTCCGGCATCGCGAGGATTCCTGAAATGCTTGACGCTGGGATTACCGTATCCATCGGCGCCGACGGAGCTCCGTGTAACAATAACCTGGACTCGTTCCATGAAATGCGTCTCGCCGCGCTCATCCAGAAACCGCGACTCGGCCCCACTGCAATAAACGCCGAACAGGTCATGGCGATGGCAACAATCAGCGGCGCCCGCGCGTTGGGCATTGAAAAGGAAACCGGAAGCATCGAAATCAATAAAAAAGCCGACATTGTTCTGCTTGATCTGAATCAGCCCCACGCGCACCCCTCTGAAAATATTTATTCACAGATCGTCTATTCGGCGAAATCATCAGACGTTCAAACGGTCATGATAGACGGTAATATTATAATGAAAAACCGTGAATTGAAAAAACTCGATATGGAAAATGTCATGGCGGAGGCTTCGGTTGAATTACGGAAACTACTCAGGCGAATTTAAATTTTTTAAATTCATTATTGACTCGACTAAATTTATTATGTAAATTATCGTTAGTTTTGGTTAAATATTTGTACTGATATTCGGCAAAAGAAAGTCCATATGGACTCAGAATTATTACTCATTGTTTTAACGCAATCCGCGCTTGTCTGCTTTTTCTGGCCGCTGTTTGTCAGATTATCTTCTCGTTGGAGAAACAAATCGCTGCGCAGAGATAATCCCCATCTGAACCGCTGCTATTATTTTCGAATGTGGGGAGCGCCTCTATTTTTTATCGTTGGATCGTTCGCATTCCTTTTCTTTACAGCCAACCTCACCGACCATGATCTGATCGATAAAATCCTGATTTCAGGCGTCCTATTTTTTGCGTGTATGTTTACCGGCGTTCTTATCACCGAGTTTCTGGTCGACCGTTTTAAAACCCATCCTTCCAGGACCTGTCAAGAGACTGTCCGAAAATTCAAATATTCATGAATCATCATAATTTTTATGATTGAAAATAATTAAGATGCATTTTTTCGACTCCGCGCAAAATGAAGTCTTTTAAGGGTTTTCGGACCGTCTCTAAGCTATTCTTCACAAATTTTCAGTTTAATATCTCCGGCATATATGCTTCTGGACATTCCGCCTACGGACACTATCAACGCTCCGTCTTCTGCAACATCAAGCACAACCGCGTCATAAATCGATTCGGATTCCTGAATGGTTACGGTTTTCCCGGGCATGGACGAATGTCGTTTCCATTCCCGGATAACGTCTTGTGAATGAAATTTACGGTATTCATTTATACGATTGATCCACTGCAGCAGAATATTCTGCCTTTGAAATTTATTTTTTGATTCTATCCGAAGAGACGTCGCCGCTGATTTCAGTTCATCCGGAAAACGAGTCTGATTGACGTTGATTCCCGCCCCGATGACAATAAACGGCTGTTCGTTATTCCACAAGGTTTCGATCAGGATACCGCAGCATTTTTTTCCGCTGACCATGACGTCGTTCGGCCATTTAAGATCCGTAAGAATTCCGCAAACCGACTCCAGCGCGCCTGCGGTAACCAGTGCCGCGAGAAATGAATAAGCAAACCATTCCTGCTGATTTACTTCCGGTTTCAGAATCACCGAGAACCAGAGTCCGGTACCGGGCGGCGAATGCCAGCGCCGGTCAAATCGTCCGCGGCCAGAGGACTGCTCATCCGCAATGATAACTGTACCTGCCGGCTGTAAATGACTTCTTATAAACTGTTTCGCGTAATCGTTCGTGGAGGTTACGGAATCAAGCGCAACAATATTTTGAATCAGTCCGGCAGGCGGCAATGGTATTTCTGCAAGCTGTTGAATTAAGTGAAAATCATTTTCAAGATCATTCATCGATCATTCGTATTATAAATAATTTTATCGTATTGCAATCTGTCCATACCATTCAGGCCAAGTTTCGCTTACATTCTATAAATCATTTTTTTCTGTGTCTGTTTTCAGAAAAAATGAAATACTTTAAGATGGCGTCCCGTCAAACAGAATCGGGCAGGGTCGCTATTAAAAAAATGCGTTGTTAAAATAATATCACTTCAGATTTTTCCGGTCAATCGCGGTCAACTTATCAATGCGGTTCTGGTGGCGGCCGCCGGCGAAGGGCGTATTCAGCCATGTTTTAACAATTTGCTCCGCGAGTATGTCGCCGATCATTTTTGCGCCCAGCGTCAGCACGTTTGCGTTATTATGCTCGCGGCTGTTGATTGCGGAAGTCACGTCGTAACATAAAGCGCCGCGCACGCCCCTGAATTTGTTTACCACCATGCACGACCCGATCCCCGCGCCGTCGATCATGATGCCGCGTCCGCATTCCCCGCCGGCGACTTTTTCCGAGACCGCCGCGGCAAAATCGGGGTAATCTACCGCGTCGGAAGAATGCGCGCCGACGTCAACAACCGTCAACTGCAGATCGTTCAGCTGCTTAATTACTTTCAGCTTCATATCATACCCGCCGTGATCACAGCCGACGGCAATAACGGAATGATTTAACTGCAATTGCTCCGGCCCCTCTTTTTTTTCAGGAAAGGGCTTCAGAATACGGAAAGTTAATCCGAGTTTTTTGGCGAGATCTCTTGCCAGCGCCGTGATAATCGCCTGTTCAGGGATATGGATAATTTTTCCTGCCCGGGCGGCTTCTTTGACGGTTTTTTCCGTGATCAATTTTTTTGCCATAACGCCTCTATGCCCTAGTTTCGGTTTCAATCAGTAACGATAAGTCCAGCGCAGGCGCGGAATGAGTCAGCGCCCCGGCCGAAATGAAATCAACGCCGGTCTCGGCGATCGCGCAAACGGTATCCACCGTTACGCCGCCTGACGCTTCCGTTTCACACCGTCCTGCGACGAAATGAACCGCTTCTCGGATTTCATCTGCAGACATATTATCGAGCATAATACGATCGATAGGAAACATCAGCGCCTCCTGAACTTCGCCGATGTTTTTTGTTTCAACCTCGATTGCCGCAGTGAGGTTCATGTTTATCCGGTATTCCAAAGCGGCCTGAATGGCGGCCGAGATGCCTCCCGCGGAAACGATGTGATTGTCCTTGATGAGAAACATATCGTATAAACCCATGCGGTGATTGGATCCTCCGCCGGCCGTGACGGCGTATTTCTCAAGGATTCGCCATAGCGGCGTTGTTTTCCGTGTGTCGATGATTTTCGCTTTCGTGTGGCTGATCTTTTTTACATATCGGCTGGTCAGCGACGCAATACCGCTCATCCGCTGCAGAAGGTTCAGCGCGGTCCTTTCGCCGATCAGCACCGCACGGGCATTTCCTTTCATTTCAAGACACAGGGTTTTGGACGGAACCGGATCGCCCTCGCGGATAAACCATTGAAAACGGATTTCCGGGTCGAGTAAACGGAATATTTCTTCGAATACCGGTTGCCCGGCAATCACTCCCGCGGCTTTGGCGAATAACCGCGCGAAGCAGGGCTTATCTGTCGGGACGGTCGCCAGCGTCGTAATATCGCCCGTGCCGGTATCTTCTTTCAGCGCAAGGTGAAGCAGGTTCCGCAGCGGTTCGGTTATGACGAAAGAGTGATTCATTTCGCTTTCAGTTTTTGTAAAAAATATTCACCCCGTTCCAGCATGATGGTTCGTTCATGAGGAGTTCGGTCGTTGTATCCGAGAAAATGCAGGATGCCGTGGGCCGCGAGGCGGAGCGCTTCGTTTCTGAAAGATACTCCGAATTCAAACGCCTGCCGCGACGCTTGGTCCAGGTTGATATAAATTTCCGCTTCGACCAGTCCGCCGGATTCTTCTGCCAGATCAAACGCCATGACGTCAGTGGTGGTGTTCAATTTCAGAAAGCGGCGGTGTATCTCTTTCATGTATGTGTCGTCAACAAAAACATAATGCAGCGAACGGAAGCGGAATCCTTTTTCCGTTTTCAATACGCGGTTGACTAGTTCCTGCAAAATCCTCGCTGGAACACGGCGTTTGGTCCTGTGATAGTTAATTTCGATTGTTTTCATCAGTTGGTCATGCTCTCTGTTGTTACGGGCTCTTCGGCCAGCCGGTGTTCCTGTCCAGGATATTCCACGCGGACATGGTAAATGCTCATCAGAATCGGAATGAACGCTTCGGCGATTTTTTTGAGAGCGTCTGCTGCGTTCTTAGCTTCTTTAAGTTTGACAGGATCATTTTCTGGGCCGACAATGACGAAATCATTGTACATCACATCGCGCCGCCCGACGCCGAACCCTTTAGCAACGAA
>JBBIRG010000168.1:0-6007 GCA_037441945.1 Bacteroidota bacterium
ATCAACATTCCGCACCATCGGCGATACCCCCATTGCGAAAGTTACGCGCGAAAAAGTCACTCCGCTGAAAAAAGAATACAACCACCGCCGCCGCGACAGCTCGGTGAACGTCCTGCCGTATTTCGAAGAAAAAGTCGCCATGATCTATTACTACCCGAACATGCAGCCTGATATGATCGACTCGTTGGCGGATAACGGTTACCGGGGCATCATCATCATCGGCACCGGACTGGGACATGTCAATAAGCCGCTGTATCCGGCGATCGAACGCGCGGCTAAAAAAGGCGTCGCGATGTACATGACGGTACAGACGCTGTGGGGTTACGTTCACATGTTCGTGTATGACACCGGCCGCGATCTGATGGCCAAAGGAATCGTTCCCGCCGAAAACATGCTCCCTGAAGTTGCGTATATCAAGCTTGGCTGGGCGCTGGGGCAGACCGATGACCTGAATGAAGTCAAGCGGCTCATGCTCACGCCCGTCAACGGCGATATTACGGCGAGGGAACCCTACAACGGCTACCTGATTTATCAGGGCGGCGTGGATGAAGTCGAGGAATTTATTCGAAGGGTGCATAAATAATATACCGTCATGGATGAACTGGCGTTATTTACCGAGGATCAGCTTTCCGCTGATAAATCCCGTTACCTGCACATCGTTTACGAAGGCCGTTCGGTGGAATGGGGACCGGAAGAGTTGTTCCGGGCGGATTGCTACGATACTTTTTTCGGGGTTTCGTATGTCAGTTCGGCGGGATTTTTTTCGAGACTCGTTTGCCCGTTTCAGCGCGTTATTTTTCTTTTCGGGATTCCGGAAAGCGAACTGGCGAATGCGTTTGCCAGCCGCGTACGTGAATTTATCAATGTCGAACAGCGCATCGAATTCTGGAACGGGCTCGATGAGACATTCCGCGAAGCCGTTCAATCGCGCCGTTTTGATATACGATTTATTCCGCCGTTCGGAAAACCGCCGCTGGCCGTTCATTCAAAATTTTATCTGCTCATTGATGAAAAGTCGCAAAACAAACGGCTTATTATCGGATCGGCGAATCTTACGGAAAAAGCGTTTCTCGGCCGCGGCCAATTTGAAGAACTGCTGGTTTTTGACAATGCCGATTGGATCGCGCTGTATGAAAACCGGTTCCGTGAATTACTGAAAAAAAGCGTCGATTACATCCCCGATGAGATCCGCAAAAAAGACGTTCGCCAATTGATCTATCCCGACGCCGAAACGCTGAAGAACGTCCTGATCGAAAACGCGGAAAAAATCCGAAACATCGTCGTGCTGGATGAGGAAGAAACCGAACAGATCAAAACCCTACCGATCGAGATCAGTTACCAAAAAGAGGAAGCCGACCGGACTAAGGAAATCATCGAAATTCTGACGCAAAAGAAAAACAATAAACGCATTCTCCACCCGCCGGAACAAATTGTCAAAAAATCGGTAGCCATCAAAACGGCGATTTGCAAAACAAATAAACGATCGGCGGATTCCGATTCGCGCATTTTCTTTCATTATATGGACCGCAACGATATGTTGTATCGCGGACAACCCGGTTCCGGCTCTGAACTGACGCTATTGTCAAAGCAAGCGTCGACCGATGAAATTCGCCAGAGCCTGGCGGTCATTAATGATTTTATCAGCGCCTACGGAATGTACACCATTCATCCCGACACGAGGAACCAGTCGAAAATTTTTGAAATACTCCTGTTTGCCTTCATGTCGCCGTATATCTGGAAGATACGCGACGATTACGCGCTCATCGAGGGCCGGGGAAGCGTCCGGGCTTCGTTCCAGCCGTTTCTGATAATCGCCGGGAAAGCGTATTCAGGTAAAACCACCGCCCTGGAATTTATCAGCATGCTCATCGGCGGAAATCCAAGCGAACGCTTCCTGCCGTATCCGCACGTCGAACGATCCGGCGTGATATTCGATTATTTCCACACCGAGAATGTTTTTCCGATTCTGGTGGATGAAGTGCCGATCAATTTCTTCCGCAGCACGGATACGAAAAAAGGGGAAAATCTGATCAAGCATGTGAGCAATGACATCAGCGGCAAGCATCCCGTTTTTATCTGCACAACCAATCTTTCCGAATTCAACGTCAGCAGCCAGATCCTGCGACGCGTCTATTACCTCGAAATTGATAAAGTGTTCGATAAGGCAAAACAAATCGAATCTAACCGCTATCTGAATGATCTGCTGCCTCGCGTAACGAAAGACCTGTTTATGGATTTTTCTCGGCGTATCGGCGGGAAAATTCAACAGAAAGAATCTTTTTATGAAACGGATGATCTTCTGGCGGCCGGGAGAAATATTTTTAAAAATTACTATCAGCTCGCGGGAATGACTCTTCCGGAATGGTTCGCTGAAAAACCATTCAATGATTACGAAGAACGGGGAAGACGCATCTGGAAAAAACAATTCATCATCCATCCCGCCCATTTCAAATCGCAGGATGACGGATCGATCTTTGTCGAAGAATCCATTTTTACCGACCGCCGGCAAAGAGACATCTACCTGAATTTCTTACGGCCCGATTGTGTCATCGAACAAAACGTTATTCTGGTGCTGGGAAAAAAAGAATTTTATCATTTTATTCAGATGGATGAGCAACTATTTCCACCTGTTAATCCGGAAGAGAGAAACCGGTTGGAAAACGAACTGCGCGAAGAAATCGCCGGTGAAATCAAACGCGATGAACAATTTAAGCAAATGCAGACCCAACTGGCCGACATGGAAAAGCAATTGCGCCTGATGCGTGATTCGGACCAGTCTAAAATTTCTCTTTTCCAGCGATTATTCCGATGGTTCAGATAGCTAGTCAAAATGAATAGAACTAATAAAAAATTTACATGTGAATTTTTTGGCATTTTTAACACAAAATGTTAATTACTAACACGGATGTTTATAACTTGTTAATCTAATGAAAACGACAGTCATTTCAACTTTTACGCTAACTAATAGGTTATTAATAATAAAGAATATAAGAACTTAGTTGGCTATTTAACTCTGTCAAGAAAAAAAGTTAGTAAAATTTGAAAAAAACATAATTTCATATAAACATTTGGATTTTTTGAATTTTTCATGTACTTTGCATAAGAATTCTTATGATAGGGATATTAACATGGGATCGCAAAAAAATTAAATTTAAAATAACTAAATAAATAATATTATAAGGTCTTTCATGGAAAAAATATTTTCTTTATATCTGCTGTTGTCATTTTGTCATAGTTTTTCATACTCTCAGCAACAGGTGATCGATAAAGTGGCCGCTGTCGTGGACGATGAAATTATTCTTATGTCAGAAGTCCAGAACTACGCTTATTACGAGGCCATGAACCAGAAAATTGATCCATTGAAAGACGCGGCTGCGTACAAAAAAATTCAGGATCGAATTCTGGACGCGCTTATCAATCAAAAAGTCTTATTGGCTCAGGCTGTATTCGACAGTGTGACAGTCGACGAAGGCCAGGTGGACCAGGCGCTGGAACAACAGATTCAGGAACGCATCAAGCAGGCGGGTGGGGAGCAGGCCCTGGAATCCGCCATGGGTAAAACGATCAAAGAACTGAAAAAAATGTACCGCAATGACGTAAAAAAACAATTGCTGACCCAGAAGATCCAACAGTCTCGGTTCAGTAACATCAAGGTGTCGCGCAATGAGATTGAGAATTATTACCGCGCGCATAAAGACAGTTTTCAGGAAGTGGGCGAATCCATCAGTTTCAGCCACATCCTGATGGAGATTAAACCCGGCGAGACGGCTTTTGAGGACGCGAGAAAGCTGGCCTCTGCGGTTCTTGATTCGATCCGGAAAGGCGCTAATTTTGCCGAAATGGCAAAAAAATATTCATCGGATCCCGGTTCCGCGAAAAAGGGCGGCGATCTGGGCTGGTTTAACCGGCATGATTTCGTGAAAGAATTCGCCGAAGCCGCCGTTAAACTTGAAATCGGAGAAATGTCAGGGCTCGTCAAAACCCAGTTCGGATGGCACATCATCCAACTTATGGAAAGGGCCGGGGACAAGATTAAAACCCGGCATATCCTATTCGGAGTCGCCACGACCGCACAAGATAAGACCAACACGAAGGAAAAATTGTTGGCTATCCGAAAGAATATACTCGACGAAAAGCAATCGTTTGAGGAAGCCGTGATGAAATATTCTGACGATAATACCAAAAAAGGCAATATGGGTAACCTCGGATGGATCGAAGTATCGCAGCTGAATGAACGCGGACAACCGTTTCTTAAGGCGGCCAAGGAACTGAAAAAGAATGAGATCTCCGAGCCGTTCGAAGGCGATTTCGGTTTTCATATCATCCGGCTGAACGACCGCCGTGACAAGCGCCGTATCTCTTTAAAGGACGACTGGCAAACGATAGAATCCATGGCGTTGCAGTCCAAGCAGGCCGAAGAGATGAACAAATGGCTGACGCAGATTCGCTCGAAATTTTACGTGGATATCCGGATGGATCATTAACAGTCGGTTTGCGCGAATGTTTGATCCGTGCGGTTTTTTATTTTTTTGCGTTCATGCGATAACAAAAGCGGGAAATGCGGAAGATGATGATGTTTCAGCGGTGGATCGCAAAAATGGTCGTAACGGTTATCCGCTGGTTTGGCGCGCGGGGCGGTATGATCCATATCAAAACCAAAGCGCTTCGGCCTGGACGCATTCTCGTCTACCTTCCGTCCTCGCTTGATTCAGCGCGCTTGTCATCAATACTCAGATCTCTGAAATCCATGCTTCCACTGAGCCGGTTTGATTTTCTGACCGATGAATGGTTCCCCGACGCTTTGGCGAGCCGAATCCGGGAAAAGGGAAAACCTTTCGCGGAATCCAGATTATATAATATCGAAAAAAAAGATATTCGGTGGTATCGGCTGCTGAAACCCGAGCTGATTGAGGAACTGCAGGGTTCGAATTATGACCTCGCTATTGATTTTGACGTACAATTTAACCTTACCATGGCGCACGCGCTGGGTCATTCCGGCGCGCCGGTGACGATCGGGTACTACCAGCCGGCCTATGAGGACGTTTTTCATAACGTTCTCCTCAAATCTCCGCAACCCGCGCGGTACGATCAGCTGCTGTTTGGACTTCTCGAAAAGATCATCGAATGACAGGTATCATTAATATTCCAAAATGAAACGATTTCTGAAAAAATTTTTTCTGCTTCTGTCCTGCATTATACTTATATACGGTATACAGCTGTTCTGGAATCCGGGCGCTGAAACAGGCCAACCCGTGGAAAGCGGAATCGCATGGACGCTTTATCAGAACCCGAAATACGGATTTCAGCTGGAGATCCCTTCCGGCTGGGTTACTGACCGGTCGATTCACGGTATTGAAATGAGCAATCCGCAAACGGGAAAAATCTACCGTGTCAGGGCCATGCCGGATGAAAGCGAAACCTACCTCGATCCGACGCCGGATTATCTGATCCAGAAACTTCCACAGCATCATCCATATCTTGCCGATACGCTGCCGGCGGTACGCTCGGTCCGGTCGGAAAGCGGTCTGGCCGGATTCACGCTGAACAGCCGTTTTAGGCCGGGCCTACCGGCAAGAGAGAGCGAGAAGGCGTTCCTGAGACAATTCCGAGATTCTTCCGCGGTCCTGACCTATTATCCGTCCCTCTTTACAGGCGACCAGTTCACCAATTCCATTGAGTTGTTTACCGCCGGTTCCGAAGATTCGGTGTACAGCCGGATGGTCCGTTCATTCGGTTATATGTTTCCGGTTCTTTCAGAAAAGGAACTGCTGTCGCTAAAGCTGATCGATTCGTCGGAACGCCCGTTCGAGTCGGCGCGTTATGTCGGGGAAACGCAGGGTTTTTGGATTGACGTCAGCGGCGACAGCAAACCGGAACTGCTGATTGTTGGGTTTTACCGGCTGTACGATGTAGGCGAGGCAAAATGCTTTTTCCGTCTGATGAAGAGAACCGAAACCGGAATGAAAAAAGCGCTGCAGGAGTATTTTCTGGAGAATTCATTCGCCCG
>JBBIRG010000169.1:0-5979 GCA_037441945.1 Bacteroidota bacterium
GGTCGCCGACATCAGCCGGTTATCGGTGTTCAGCGTGACGCGGAGGCCGAAATCGTAATAAATCCGCAGCGGATGCGACAGGAAATCTTTCACTGCTTTGGTCTGTACGTTGCTGGAGAGACAGATCTCCAGCGGGATGCGGTGATCGTTCACGTAATTGAGCAGGTCGCCGTCTTCGATCAAACGCGTGCCGTGTCCGATGCGGTGAGCGCCGCAGTCGTGTATCGCCTGTTTGACGCTGTTCGGCCCGTATGCTTCGCCCGCGTGCGCTGTTGTGTTGATGTTGTTTTTCAGGATCAGTTCGAATGCCTCCCGGTGTTCCTTCGCTGGATAGCTGTCTTCCTGCCCGGCAAGGTCGAACGCGAGCACTTTCTTGTTCTTGTAAGCGACGGTCAGTTCCGCCAGCCGAACCGATGTTTCCGGGCTGATACTCCTCATGCCGCAGATAATCACGCCGGTTTTGATATTATATTTCGCTTCGGCGCGGATCAGTCCGCGGATCACCGAATCGAGGATTTCCGTCATCCTCTTGCCCTTGTTGATATGTAGGATCGGCGAGAAACGCACTTCGAGATAGCGCACGTTTTCTTTGGCGGCGTCCTCGGCGAGTTCGTACGCCACTCGTTCAATCGCGTACGGTTCCTGCATCACGGCGAGCGTCACGGCGAATCCTTTGAGATAATCGCCCAGATTTTTCGCCTTGTCGCCGACCTCAAGGTGCTCGCGCAGGCGGTCATAATCATTGAAAGGCAGGTTGACCTTCTGCTCCCGGGCGAGATCCAGCAAAGTCTGAACGCGGCAGCTGCCGTCGAGGTGGCAATGCAAATCGGTTTTCGGCAGTTGGCGGATCAGGTCTTCCGTTACTTCAATGGTATCGAGCTTTTGTTTCGATTGCTCAATGTGATTATTTTCGGCCATGGGTACCTCTTTTCTTAATTCATAACGGAAAAACGATCCGGATATTTCGTCAGATTTTGATCTTCATCGATTCGACGACCATCTTCGCCGCTTCGTCTAAGCAGGTAGCGACTTTCATCGGAATGCCGGATTTCTTCAGGATTTCTTTCGCTTGTTCCGCGTTGGTTCCCTGCAATCGGACGACCAGCGGGACATGGATCTTGCTATTTCTCGCCGCCTGAACAACGCCGTTGGCAATGCGGTCGCAACGGACAATACCGCCGAAAATATTGATCAGGATCGCGCGCACGTTTTTGTCGGATAGGATAATTTTAAATCCGTTCTCGACAGTAACGGGATTGGCGGCGCCGCCGACGTCGAGGAAATTCGCCGGTTCCGCGCCCGCCAGCTTGATGATGTCCATGGTTGCCATCGCGAGTCCCGCACCGTTGACCATACAGCCGACGTTGCCGCTGAGCTTGATGTAATTCAGGTGATACTGCGCCGCCTGAACTTCCAGCGGGTCTTCCTCATCCTTGTCGCGCAAGGCGGCCAGTTCCAGATGACGGTACAGCGCGTTATCGTCAAGATTGATCTTGCAGTCGAGCGGAACGACTTTATTATCTTTGGTGATGATGAGCGGATTGATCTCTAAAATAGAGGAATCGGTCGCCTCGAACGTTTTCGCAAGTAAAAGGGCGAATTTGATAAATTCTTTCAGGACGTCGCCTTCGAGCCCTAACTGAATCCCGATGCGGCTGGCCTGGTAGGCGCGCAATCCGACCTTCGGGTCGATCGTTTCCTTGATGATTTTTTCCGGATGCGCCGCGGCGACTTTTTCGATTTCCACGCCGCCTTCGGTGGATGCCATCACGACGTAGCGGGACTGCGCGCGGTCGAGCGCGACGCTAACGTAAATTTCTTTCGCGACGTCCGCGCCGCCCGTGACGTACACTTTCTTAATCAGTTTTCCGACCTGCCCGGTTTGATGGGTTACGAGCAGGTTGCCAAGCATCTTATCGGCGTATTCCTTCAGTTTTTCGATATCGGAAGTGACTTTAACGCCGCCGTGGAGAACGACTTCGTTGGTAGCGTCTGCGTCATAGATGGTGCCTTTTCCACGGCCGCCGGCGTGAATCTGGGCCTTGATAACGAAGGTTTTAACTCCGGATTCCTTTAATTTATGCGCCGCCGATACCGCTTCGGGCACGGTGGAAGCCGCGTAGCCGTCCGGAACCGGGACACCGAACTGTTTCAGAATTTCTTTCGCCTGATATTCATGCAGATTCATGATGCGATTCTCCCAATCTGTAGGTATGTTCCGTAAAAAGCATAACCGTCAAACAGGTACACGTTGCCAATTTCTTATCGGGCGCAATATACAATATAAAAAGCCGTTTTTCAAATGATTTGTTGAATTTTGCAAGAAAAGATTGAAAGAAAAGCTTGTTTGCAATTTAATCTAATAGTTCTATTCATTCAAACATATACTCTTGATAATGAACTGCTTTCTTATTATTTATCGTTATGATAGGAAGAAAACAATTCATGCGGCAAAACAATAAAACCAGTGAATTGATCATAGTGGAATCCAACACCGAATAACCCGCCGTGCGCGAACTCGTCGAACAATTTCTCGATCACTTGTCCGTAGAAAAAAACTTCTCCGGCAATACCATAGAAGCTTACCGCCACGATATCGAACGGTTCACCCATTACCTGACCCGGCATGGATGCGTGGATATGACGGACGTTACTCATCGGCATATTTCCTCGTTCGTGCAATTATTAGACGCGCTCGGCCTGGAAGCGAAAAGCATCGCGCGCAATTTATCCGCGATCCGCACGTTTCATAAATTCCTGATCAACGAAGACGTAATCGAAAGCGATCCTGCGGAAACGGTCGCCCTGCCGAAACTCCCGAAAAAACTCCCGCCGGTGCTGGCTGTCGATGAAGTGGAAAAAATACTGGATCAGCCCGATACGCTGACGTTTCTCGGAATACGCGACCGCGCAATGATTGAAATGCTATATGCATGCGGGCTGAGGATCTCCGAATTACTCTCCCTGAAAATGAACCAGCTGATCCCAGAGGCGGAAATCGTGCGTATTTTTGGAAAAGGCTCTAAGGAAAGGATCGTTCCAGTCGGAAAAATCGCGCTGGAATGGGCCGGTCATTATCTGAGCAAAGTCAGACCACAGTTGCTGACCTCCGGTCATGCGGACGATGAAATATTCCTGAACGTGAACGGAAAAAAAATGTCGCGCATGGGTTTCTGGAAAATCCTGAAGAAGTACGTATATCTGGCAGGAGTAGAAAAGGATGTTACGCCGCATACGTTCCGACATTCTTTCGCAACGCATCTGCTGGAAGGCGGCGCGGATTTAAGAGTTGTTCAGGAACTGCTCGGACACGCCGATATTTCCACCACCCAGATTTATACGCATATCGACAGGGAATATCTGAAGGATGTGCATAAAACGTATCATCCGAGAGGGTAAAATTCATAGAACACGGATCAAACGGATTTTCACGGATGAAATTAAAAACACAAACTTTAGATTTTATCCGTACCGATCCGCCTGATCCGTGAAATCCGTGTCCGATGTTTTTGGACATCGTTTGCAGCATGAAAGCCTTTAGGATTTTATTTCTTCATGCTCTTCATGTCCTTCATGGTGAGTATATACTGCAAACAGATTACACAGATATACATGGATTAGCCAAAAAAAATATTCTCTTTATTTTTTGAAACATTTTACCTTAAATTGCGTTAAATAAATACGTGAAAATTGATTGACCGGTCTGCTTTCTTAGATGTCAGGGCTGTGGTTCAAGGTCACGGCGATTTCAGCAGCATGAACCCTTTACTAAATATGATCCGATATACCGAATCGGTTGAAAACTATTCGCGATCAGAACATTGATCCGATCCGAAAAAACTTGATACTGACGATGTATACGTTCCGGCTCCTTTCCATCAATGGCATTACCGTGACATTTACAAGATGAATATAAAATATGTATTGGACCGACTCAATTCCCGATCGTAATGACAGCGTCATTATTTGATCTCAGTTTTTCAGACGCCGTTTTTTTTCCGAATCTCATAAAACAAAAGTGAAATATTTATTAAAATTCCTATCATATGTCAGGTGTATGAATTCCAAACAAACGGCGTTTGGGAAAAAAAATTGATTATCAATTGTCAGGAAAGTTTACTCAAAAAAATGATATTAGAAAAGGATGCGCGAATGAAAACAATAATTTTTTGTCTCATAGCTGTATTACCTTTGATTATTCCTGTGCGCATAGCCGCTCAGTATACATTGACCATTGAAATAATCAATTTAAAAAATAATGACGGTCAAATCCTTATGCAATTATACGACGAAAACCAGAACAAAATTAAAGGAGCTTATGGAAATATCCATAATCATAAATGCATCATTACATTTGACAAGTTAAAAGCGCAAAAATATGCTTTTAAATATTTCCATGATGACAATAATAATAATAACCTGGAGACCAATTGGCTTGGAATTCCCAAAGAAGGTTACGGTTTTTCAAATAATGCGACCGGACTATTTGGACCTCCCGCGTTCGAGAAATGGATTTTCGAATTACATTCCGATTTAAAAATGGTTTGTACGCCAAAATATTAATTGATATTAAGAAGAGCAATAAATAGTTTACTTCTTTGACAATTCTCGCAAAGGCGCGAAGCCAATAAATGTATGCCTTTTTACCGACTGAGCGACTCTGCGATAAAATAAATATGTTCACCCTATCACGCTCTCATTAATAACTTATTTTAATTCATTTACACTGTAATGAAAATTAAGCGTTTTATCAAAAATATTATGTGAAATCGTTAAGTCGCCTGAAGAAGTCATGCAAACCAAAGGGACGAAATGAATTTTAATTTATTTTCTTCTAACACACTATGCAGGATTCTATTCCTTATTCTTACGCCAGTTTTTTTCCGTATTTTTAACTTCGCTTTTATCTGGCATTCGATTTATTGGGGTGTTATTACATTTGTGGTCATGATCTGGATGTTGTTTATACTCATTTCTCCTTTGTTGGGCCGGATTGGATGCGGTTGGTTTTGTTTCATGGGAACCCTGCAGGATTTGACATTCGATCATTCGCTTGTTAAAATAAAGAGGAAAAAACCTATTGTTTGGCTTCGATTTGTCATGCCCATCGGATTTTTCGTATCTTCATTGACCTTTTTTTATATCAATCTTAATAGCGGGACTATTCAAGAGATAAGGCTGATACCCCATTTTTTTGGAACCGGGTTAAACATTCATTATCAGCATATTTGGCTGTATGACACGGTGGGAGCCTTATTGTTGGGTGTTTTCTTAGAAAAGCGATGGGCTTGTAAAAATCTTTGTTTTATTGGCTCTTTATGCGCATTGGGTTCCACTCATTCCCGCTTACTTCCTGTTATCGACACAGAAAAGTGCAACCGGTGCAAAAAGTGTGAAAAAGCGTGTTTAATTAATATTCCCATCACCGATTATCTGACGGCAAAAAAAGGTTTAGTGGCCGATTCTGAATGCCTTCTGTGCGGAAAATGTGTAAAAGAATGTCATCCGATGGCCATTTCAATCAAATTTGTCTGGAACAGGAGAAAATATTTATCAAGTAAGTCCGCAATATCATAGGTAATAAGGACCAAACAAAAATTTATAACAGACCTGCAACATGCCTGTAAATGAAGGTATTTATCGAAACTCCTTTAAAATTCGTCAGGTTAACATTTCATAGAATGAAAGATCACGGTAAACCTGATCAACTGAATGTGATAAATATTGTGTTATGAATAAAGATTGTTAAAATTCTATTTATTCTGTCAACCTCGTTTCGGATAAATTCGTTTTTTGTATAGTATAAGCTAAAAAAAATATTTTTTTTCTTGATTTTGTGAAACATTATAGCTTTTATTGCGTTACAATTGACTGACTGGTCAGTTTTGTAAATATTACTTAACACGATTTAATAACAAACAAATAACGAATAAACAATAATATAAATCGAAAAGAATAATCACGTGTCAACTCAAAAGT
>JBBIRG010000170.1:0-5951 GCA_037441945.1 Bacteroidota bacterium
TACGGTAACGATGAACGTGTCGCGCGCGGTGAACTCGCCGTCGGAAGCGGTGACGTAAAATTCAACCTGTCCGTTGAAATTAAGCGCGCTGTTGATAAAGAGCGAATCGCCCTCAAAATCGGCGGTGACGCCCGCGCCCGAAGATGTACTGCCGAAGGTCAGCGTGATATTATCAATATCATCGAAGACGACATTCAGATCGGCGACGAAAGCGCGTCCGAAGTCCTCCGGTTTCGACACATTCGCGATCGGGTTTGCGACAACCGGCGGATCGTTGACCGGCGTTACGGTAACGATGAACGTGTCGCGCGCGGTGAACTCGCCGTCGGAAGCGGTGACGGAAACCGCAGCCGCGCCGTTAAAATTGGCCACACTTCGAAGATACAAAGTATCGGTTGATATTAACGCGGTTACCTGTCCACTGACCGCCGTTGCGCCGTAAGCCAGAGGTGATCCTCCGAAGTCATCTTTGAATACATTGCTTAAACGGGCAATGTACGTTTGCGGGAAATCTTCGTTCAACACAGCGTCAGAAATTGGATTCTGAACATACGGCGCTTCGTTCGGCCGGAAGATCGTCACATTCACCACATCGGAGGCGGTCTGGTTGAATTCATCTTTTGCCGTAACGAGAATGTTATAGGAACCCAGGGAATCCGCTTTGGTTGTTATCTGCAAGGCGTTACCCACAAGCGCTACCGTAATGCCGTCGCCGTTTTGAAGCGCGGCGCTGAAAGTAAGCGTTGGGCTGTCGGCGTCATTAAAGACATTATACAGGTTTGATTCAACCGTGCGAGTGCCGGTGTTCCATGCGAACGACGTATCGCGAAGGGCGCGTGTAACCACAGGAGCAGCGGGTGCGCTGAAAACGACAAAATTGTTGTGACCTTCGGTTCCGAGGCTTGAAAACGAACCACCTACGCCGACTAAAGAATCGGTCGAAACGATACTTTCGACCGTACCGTCCGAAACGGGATTCCAGCTGTTTGCGTTGCCGTTGGATTTGTTTAAACTCGCAAGGCGGCTCCGGGTTTGACCGCCGATGTTTGTGAATGCCCCGCCGGTGAACAGTTCATTGCCGCGCTGGACGATCGTATTCACAGTATTATCGGAATTGGGATTCCAGTCGCTGATTAATGAGCCGCTTGATAGAGTAATTGCGGCGATACGGTTCCTGGTAGTACTGCTTATTTGAGTAAACGCGCCTCCGAGATACATACGGTTATTGGCGGCGTCGATGGAAATGGAATTCACCGTTCCGCTGGCGTTTGGGTTCCACGAGGTTATCAGCGATCCGTCGCTCTTTTTTACGGCGGCAAGCCGGTTGCGGGTCGTACCGCTGACGGCCGTAAAACTGCCGCCGAAATATATAAGTGTATCAAAGACGGCAATGGATAGTACATCGGTCCCTGTAGTTATATTCGGATTCCAGGTAACCAGGGAACCGTCGATAAGCTTAATGGCGGCTATTTTGTTTCGCGTTACGCCGCCTATCTTTGAAAAGGATCCGCCTATATAAGCTAATGAATCACTCAGCAGGATTGTTTTTACGTTGTTGTCGGCATTCGGGTTCCAGGGCAGAAGATTGCCCGAGTTAATATCAAATGCGGCAAGCCGGCCGCGTCCGGTTCCGTTGATATCCGTAAATGCGCCCGCAACGTAAATGTTTGTTCCGTTGATTTCCATGGAATGTATTATTCCGCCGTCGGATATAATCGGATTCCATGTTGTCGGTTCGCCGGTTGATGAATTGATGGCCGCCAGGTAACGTCGGTCATAACCGGCGCCGGCGCTGGTAAAATTACCACCTGTATAAACCGTTGATCCGTTGATAGCCAGCGTGTAAGCTTCGGCACTCAGGTTAGGATCCCATGTTGTTGGAAATGTATTCGGGGCATTCGGATTAGAAACTCCAGGATCAAAGGTACTCGGTATGCAGGCAATTCTGTTTCTCGGGTAACTGCTTCCAAAATTAATAAAAGTTCCAGCGACATAAACTTTATTCGATAAAGCGACCAATTTATAGATGTCACCGCTTGCACTCGCTCTCCACGGACTTATAGATCCGTTCGTGTTAACTCTTGCAATTCTGTTTCTAGGGTTACTTAGGACGGATGTGAATGTCCCGCCTAAGTAAACAAGCGAATCAACAATTGAAATTGAATAAACGGAGTTATTTACATTGGGATTCCATGTTGTTACCAAACCTGAAATAGCTGATACCGCAGCAGCCCTGTTTCGGGCATTTCCGCCGACCTGCGTAAAATCTCCGCCAATGTAAAGAATAGTATCCTTGCTGGCAATGGTTCGAACCACATTATTAACGTTAGGATTCCATGCAATCAGGGTATTGGTCGTTGTATTAATTACAGCGAAACGATTGCGCGCTGAATCAGGTCCAGAACCTCCGATCGTCGTAAATTCACCGCCGATATATAATCGTGACGAGGTAAATAACAGAGTATGAACATTTCCGTTTGCATTATTGACAAACGGCGTAACGTTTCCCGTAGTCGTGTTTATTGCCGCCAGACGAATACGGGAATTTCCACCGACCGTTGAGAAATCTCCCCCGATATATAAAACCCCCGAACCGGCATCCAATGTCATATCACGGATCGTTCCGTTGACATTCGGGTTCCAGCTTGCGTCTACCGTCTTATCGGATTTGATATGCGCCAGCCGGTTTAAAGCCGTTCCGCCGACATTCGTAAATTCCCCGCCGATGTACCAACCGCCTGATCCGTCGGGTACTACCGATCGGACAATGCCGTTGACTTTCGGAAATTCGGCGTCGTAGCTGCCTGTTGATGTGTCAATCGCAACGCCCCGGCCAAGATAGGGCATAACCCTGGTAAAATTTCCTCCAATATAGGTCTTGCCGTTAGCCTGCGCCATTGTGTGCACAGTGCCATTGGTTACATAAAAATCATTTCGGGGATTGTTGCTGAGTAACTGCGCAAACAATGTTTCTGAAAATATAACCGTTAAAATCAGAAAGACCGCAAAAGAAAATTTTTTCATATACGTTCCTTTATGTATCATTAATGTAAAAATACGTAATTGTATCACAATAATATAGCACATGTATCTAATTGAAACAACTTTTTTTTACCTTAGTCATTAAATTGCTGAAAAACAATCCATTTTATTGACATTTTCACGTTTCTATGCACAATGATATAAACAAATAATTCGATGACAAATTTCAGGCCAAAATTATTTTATTAAAATAAAAAAGGTACCGACATTCATCGACACCTTTTTTAGTGGGCAGTGTCCCGATTCACTGCCGCTCATCGGGATTGCGATTGACCATAATGAAAAAAGGTACCGACATTCATCGACACCTTTTTTAGTGGGCAGTGAAGGATTTGAACCTCCGTAGGGCGTAGCCCGACAGATTTACAGTCTGTTGCGATTGACCACTCCGCCAACTGCCCATGAAACAAAATCAAACAATTCTGAAAGAACATTTTTTTTGGCCCGGCAGATTTATCCCGACGTGTCGGGTCTCTGCCAGCAGTTTTGTAAGCTGAGCTGGTGGGCGGAATCGAACCGTCGACCTACTGATTACAAGTCAGTTGCTCTACCAGCTGAGCTACACCAGCAAAAATCTTATCAAACAACATTTCAATTATTATTATAATAACTGAATTAAAAATATAAAATTTATTTCTAAAAAGTCAAATGATTTTTAAATATTTTCATTATTGCGAAACTATCGTTGTGAAACTATCCTCGGTGAAATTATAGATAAAAGCAAATTAATTCTTGAAAGTCACGACAATAATGATTAACCTTGATAACCGCAAAGCGTTTATTTACCGACTTTCACCGGAAGACAATTGCATGTTTCGAAAAAAAAGATTAAGCCAGAATTTCCTGACCGATACGAATATCGCTGAGAAAATCGTACGATTATCTGGAATTGAAGAAAATGACCGTGTGATTGAAATCGGTTGCGGCGGGGGAATGCTGACCCAGTTTTTACTCAGGATTGCATCTGAAGTACACGGCGTTGAAATTGACCGGGATCTCTGGGAACCAATAAAACAGAGATTTTCCGCGGAGAAGAACTTCATTCTTCACGAGGGTGATTTTATGGCTCTGCCAGTGGATGAAATTCTTGATGCTAATAAAAGGAATATGGTGATCGGAAATATTCCTTATCATATTACGACGCCCATTCTGTTCCGCTGTCTCGAACACAGAAAGCGGATCGCGCGGATCGTCCTGATGGTGCAGCGCGAAGTCGCCGAACGCATACTGGCGAGGCCCGGAAAAAAAGAATACGGTATTCTTTCGGTCATTTTCCGTTTTTACGCCGATGTACGCGCGCTGTTTCACCTTCCGCCGCATGTGTTTTCCCCTCTGCCGAAGGTCGAATCGACGGTCTTATGTTTCGATCTGAAAACTGACCTGCCGGAAGATTTTAATTATTCGCTGTTTCATACCGTTGTTCGAACGTCATTCAACCGAAGGCGTAAGATGCTCCGCAATTCAATCGGTACGATGCTTGCAGGATGCGAATGCCCGGTGGATCTGTCGGAACGACCGGAACGTTTGTCTGTGGATGATTTTATCCGGCTGACTGAAACCATTAGCCGGTCTGCCAAATTACTCTCCTGAACGGGAACTGACCATGCGCGAAAAATCCGTCATTGAAATTGATTACGATTTCCTGAGCGATATCCGGGAACTTGTTGATTCCAAAGCGGAATTCGTTCTCAAAAACATAATTCAGGACCTTCACCCGGTTGATATCGCCGAGATCCTCGATCACTTAGATGAGGAGGAGCGCAATTACGTTTTTCAGATTCTGAATACTGAAACCGCGTCCGAAGTTCTGCTTGAATTAGACAGCGCCTCACGCGAGGATGTTCTCGAAAGCCTGGATGAGTCTCAGATTTCGGAAATGATTGATGAGATGACCTCCGACGACGCGGCAAACATCGTACAGGAATTAGACACCGAAACAGCCCAAAAGGTTCTCGATCAGGTTGAGGAGGAAGTATCCGAAGACGTCCGCGAACTTCTGCAGTATGATCCGGATTCCGCCGGCGGTATCATGCAGCTGGAGTTTATTAATGTTTATGACAATGAAACCGTGGCGGAGGCGATTGAAGAAGTCCGGGAACACGCATTCAATGTCGAGAAAATATACGATATTTATGTGGTGAATGTCCAGAATCAGCTTGTAGGGGTGGTTTCCGCGGAATCGCTTCTGGTGGTATCTCCCAGTACGCTGGTTTCGGAAATCATGAATCGCGATCTGGTTTCCGTCCGGACGGATCTGGATCAGGAAGAAGTCGCTGCCCGTTTCAAGAAGTTCGATCTGGTCACGATTCCCGTGGTAACAAAAACAGGGCAGTTAGTCGGACGTATCACGATTGATGATATCATAGACGTCATCGAGGAAGAAGCGTCGGAAGACGTTTCAAAAATGGCTGGTTCGATGGATGAAGACGTTACAGAGACATCGTCGCTGAGGATATCGCGGTCCCGCCTACCGTGGTTAGTGACAGCGATGGTCGGCGAACTTGTTGCCGCGTTCGTGTTGAGCCGTTTCGAGCATTCGCTGCAGACCATACTTGCACTCACTTTTTTTATCCCGATTATCATGGCGATGGCCGGCAATGTCGCGATCCAGTGTTCCTCCATCGTGATCCGAGGACTCGCGACAGGGGAGATCCGGCTTCTCGATTTACGAAGGCAGGTGCTCAAAGAACTTCGTGTGGCCTCCCTCAACGGGCTGGTTTTGAGTTCATTGCTCGCGCTAATTATAACGCTCTGGCTCGGCGAACCGCATATTGGAATGGTAGTGGGAACGGCGCTGGTATGCGTGATATTATTTGCGGCTCTTAACGGAACGTTATTTCCGCTCATTTTTAAAAGACTTAAGGTCGATCCTGCCCTCGCCGCCGGTCCTTTTGTCACCATGACCAACG
>JBBIRG010000171.1:0-5903 GCA_037441945.1 Bacteroidota bacterium
CGGATCCGGCCTCGCTGGAACGGCGCGGGATCGTTGTGATTGGAACCATGCCGGAATGCTGGCTCGGAATTCCGCTGAAAATTCAGAACAAAACGATCGGCGCGCTGGTTCTGCAGAGTTATGACGCCGCTCACATGTATCATCAGTCTGACATCGATCTTTTATCGGCGCTGGCCAATGAAATCGCGTTTGCCGTCGAGCGGAAGCGCGCCAGTGAGGATTATTATAGGCAGAGCGAATGGTTGAAAGTGACTCTTTCCAGCATCGGCGACGCGGTGATCGCGTGCGATAAACAGGGGCGTATTATTTTCATGAATCGTGTCGCTTCCATGATTACCGGATGGCAGCCTGCGGAGGCGGAAGGAAAAGACATCGGCGACGTTTTTTGCATTGAAAGCGAAAGCCCGGACTATCCGTTGCAGAATCCCGTGACGCGCGTTTTAAAGGAAGGCATCGTGATCGGCCTGGCCAATCACACGGTTCTGATCACGCGCGACGGCCGGAAAATCCCGATCGATGACAGCGGGGCCCCCATCAAGGACGCCGATGGAAATATTCTCGGCGTTGTTCTGGTTTTTGCCGATATTACCGAACGGCGCAAAACCGAAAAACAGCTCCGTGAATCCGAACAGAAATTCCGCGTCATTTTCGAGAATATTCACGAAGGCATTTATCAGATTACCGCAGAAGGACAGTTTCTTACCGTGAATCCGGCGCTTGTCAAAATCCTGGGTTATCCCGATCCCGAAACGTTGGCCGGGATTAATCTGCGCAAACGGATTTTCAGGCATGACGAGGATTTTATCCGCCTGAACCAGATCGCCATGCTGCAGCAGGATGTAACGCCGTTTGAAACCCAGTGGTACCGGCATAATTTTTCGCTGATCGACGTTCAGATCAACAACCGAGCCGTTTATGATGAGCACGGACAACTGGCTTATTTCGAAGGCACCGTGGAAGATATCACCGCGCGGAAAATTCTTGAGCGCCAGCTGCAGCAGTCGCAAAAAATGGAAGTGGTCGGCACGATCGCCGGAGGAATCGCCCACGATTTCAACAATATGCTGACGGTCATGAAAATGAACCTGCAACTGGCGAAAATGAAAGCTCATCATCCCGATGCCGTTACTGAAGCGCTCGGCCAGATTTCCGCAGCCGTTCAGCGCGCCGAAACGCTGACGAAGAAAATCCTTTCGTTCAGCCGGCAACACGGCCTTCACATGGAAATGAACAACCTGAACCACATCGTTCAGTCCGTTCTGAAAATGCTTGAACATGTCATGCCGGCGCATATTGAACTGACCGTGCAGGCGGATCCGCATCTCGGGAATTCAAAATTAGATACGGTGCAGATCGAACAGGTGCTAATGAACGTCTGCATCAACGCCCGCGACGCCATGCCGTCCGGAGGTCAGATGATTATCCGGACGTTCAACGTTACGGTCGACCGGCTCTTTGCCGAAACCTTTCCAGGGGCGGGAGAAACAGCCTACGTCTGCGTCGGTGTCCGTGATACGGGCATCGGCATGACCGAGGAAATCAAACAACGGATATTCGAGCCGTTCTTTACGACGAAGGAAAGCGGAAAAGGAACGGGCCTTGGGCTTTCTACGGCTTACGCATTGGTCAAGGGACACGGGGGATTCTTTCACGTCGACAGCCGGCCGGGGCAGGGCACGACGGTGGAAATTTATTTCCCGTCGGTCAAAGAACAGATCGTCAAATCCGAGGAAACGCAGACCGGTCCGTCATACCGTGGACAGGAATGCATCCTGATCGTGGAAGACCAGGAGAATATCAGAAAAGCCGCAAAAAAAATACTAGAATCTGCTGGATATCAGACCATTGAAGCGGCTGACGGAGAGGAAGCCGTTAAAATTTTTGAAGCGAATAACGGACGAATAGACCTCATTTTCATCGACCAGATGCTTCCGAAAAAGAACGCGCTGGAGGTTCATCGGGCGGTTAACGCGATCAAACCGGAAACCGTTTTTCTGGTTACCAGCGGGTACCGGATGGATGAAAATCAACGCAGTTATATGTCTGGACACGGCATCGATTTTTTAGCTAAACCCTATGAATCCGATTCACTGCTGAAAAAAATAAAACAAATTTTGTCCAGGCGGACAGGTTCCGTCCGTTAAAATTATTAATTTCCCTTATATCATCTCTTTGAATATTATCGCGAACAGGCCGGCATGACGAAGTTCCATCACGGTGTAGTCTGGTTTCGCAGGGATTTGCGTTTTGACGATCATACGGCGTTGCTTTGGGCGAATTCTTCCTGTCGGAAAATATCGCTTCTTTTCATTTTTGATGAACATATTCTTCAGCGCCTGCCGTCCGGCGACCGGCGGCGGGCATTCCTGGACCGCCGGATCATGAATATGAAAAACCGGTTGGGTCAGTCCGGCGGAGCGTTGCATATTGCTACCGGAAAACCGGAAGAAATTTTTCCGGACTTGTTCCGGAACAACCGGATCGACGCATTGTTTTTCAATGAAGATTATGAACCTTACGCCCGGAAACGGGACAAAGATATTAAAACGCTCTGTGAACAACTCCATATCCACTGTGAATCGCTAAAGGATCAGGTCATTTTTCATCCGGAAGAAATAGTGAAAGACGATCAATCACCGTACAAAGTATTTACCGCGTATAAGAACAAGTGGATCGCAAAACTTGAAATGACCAAAACAGAGACTGAATCCTTTGATGACGCCATGACAAAAAAATTTACGGTTTTGAAAACGGGCAGACAATTTATTCTTCAGGAGCAATTTGTCAAACCGGTAGAGTCCGTTGCATGGCCGGCCGTTGCAGAAAACGACGCGCTGAAAGAATGGAAGCGTTTTTATGATCATCATATATTTGAATATGATCAATGCCGGAATATTCCTTCAACGGAAGGAACCTCGCGCTTGTCGCCGTACCTTCGTTTCGGCATGGTATCTATCCGAAGAATCGTCGCGGATCTTCTCCGTCAGCCGCCGTCGGTGCGGATGCCGTTTCTCAACGAGCTGATCTGGCGCGAGTTTTTCATGATGATTCTCTATCATTATCCTTATGCGGAATCGGCCTGTTTTAAATCAGAGTACGATGCCATACCCTGGGGCAACCGTGATGAATGGTTTATGCGGTGGTGCGAGGGACGCACCGGATATCCGATCGTAGACGCCGGCTTGCGACAACTGAATGAAACCGGCTGGATGCACAACCGCGTCCGTATGATCACGGCGTCATTCGTAGTCAAGCATCTGCATGTTGACTGGCGTCGCGGAGAGAGATATTTCGCTGAAAAGCTGATGGATTATGAACTGTCGAGCAACAACGGCAACTGGCAGTGGGCGGCGGGAACCGGTGTGGACGCGGCGCCGTATTTCCGGATTTTTCATCCGGTGGAGCAGGCGAAAAAATTTGATCCGGATGCAGCGTATATCCGGCGATGGGTTCCGGAATTAAAAGAAGTGCCCGTGAAGCTGATTCATCAGCGGAAAATGTATACGCGGTTTTATGCGGAAGGAAAATCGTTTCATTCCGGATATCCGGCGCCGGTTGCCGATCTCGACGAGGAACGCCGCGTTTGCCTCGCGCTGTACAAGACCGGAAAAAACTTGCGGCGATAATCCTGTCAGGAACTGCAACCAGGTATATAATATTTTTTATGACTAAATCAGTAAATCTGTGGCGGAATTTTAAAATGACTATTTCTTTGTAATCTGGATCGTTCGGCCGTCGGTCAGGATGACCACATTGCCCGGAGCCTGAGCGCGTTCCCGCTTGTTGCGGTTGAGATTAGGGTCGGCCGCGTCGATGCGGAACACATCCGCGTTGGAGGCGAGCGCCGTTTCCAGCGCCGGACACTGCATGATGTTTGAACAACCGCCGCCGCTTTCGGTTGAAGCGATAATGATGATCGGATTTGTAGCCGAAAGAATGCCGGTGTTCATACCGTCAATGCGCAGGTGATGCGAAGCTTTGAGAACGTCCACCACCGGATCGGCGATGGCGTTGGTCTGGATGTACGCGCGGTAGGCCTCCTGTTCAAGATCGCCGCACATAAAAAAACGCGAATGGTTGTACGTGAATTTCATCGACAGCGATTCATTATTGATATTCGACGTCGGAGAACCTCCGCCGTTATTGCCGTCAATCGGAAGATCAAAAGCGCCGGCGCTCATCACCACGATCTGGATGTTCGGGTCGATCGCGAGCACGGGCGTATTGGCATTGGAATTTCCGCGTTCAAGTTCGTGGACGGTGACCCCGGGGTTGCTGGACTGAATGACGCTGATGACGTGTGTATAGGTACTCTCATTGTGAGCATCCGGCTTAAAAAAATGGACGATCGGGAATTGAGAAGGAATCGTTCCCCAGCGGTAACTTCCGTAATGATCCGCGTGGGCGTGCGTAGCGACGGCATAATGGATCGTATCGCATCCGGCGGACTGAAGGTAACTGACGATTGTGTTATTGGCTATACCGCTTCCAGCGTCATAAAGCATTTTTTTCCCGTTCGGGAAAACGATATAAAAGCAATCACCCGGATTGGGAATGTTAATCATGTGAAGCTGAAAAACCGGAGGCGCGTAAGACACAGATTCCGTCTGAAATTCAGCGGCTCCGGAAAAGGCAGCCTGTCCCCGGGCGTTTTTCGCCCGTATCCTGTAATGGTAAAGCCGGTCGGGTTTCAGGTCGAATAATTTTACCGAATGAATGGTATCATAACGTTTTCCGGATGCGTATGCGTGCGTGAAATGCCTGTTGTCTTCGCTGAATTCGACCACGCCGAGCGCCGGTTCGTAGGTTTTGAATGCGACGGTCAAGGTTCCGTCGGCGTTGAGGGTATCGCTCACCGAATGAACCAAAACAACGGGGTCGTTCGCGAGTTGTTCCGCGCAGGAGGGGACAGATAAAAATACGAGGGCGACGGCTGAGACAGAAAACAGATATCCTTTTAATAATGACATGAAAAACCTTTCGGAGTTACTGGAATGTATGAAAACGGTCAGATTAAGCGGCTCCGGCCGCAAACCGTTTCGGGTAAAGCGAGGCAATATAATATCAAAGCCTGCCGTATGCAAATGAAATCCGTTAGGGGAACTTTCACTCCGGAAGAACAAATATTTTGCTTTTTCCCGGACGGAGTTCTATATTGGAAAAATTCAGAAAAGGATATTCTATGAAAAACAAATATGACATTGTGATTATCGGCGGAGGATGCATCGGCGCTTCGGTAGCCGCTTATCTGGGTGAATCCGGCTGCTGCGACGTTCTGGTGCTTGAGAAGGAAAAAATGCTCGGCATTGGAGCGACGGCCAAATGCGCCGGAGGCGTCCGCGCGCAGTTTACCACGCCGGTCAACATAACGATGAGTCATTACAGTATTCAGCAGTTTGCCGTGCTTGAAAAAGAATACGGAATACAATATATCCCATGCGGATACCTGTTTGTCCTGCGTTCGGAAGAACAGAAACAGAGATTCCTTAAAAACATGGAATTCCAGAAGTCATTCGGCGTGGACGTCCGTTTTATCAGCAGGGAGGAAATTACCGTTCTATCGCCGAATTACGGTCTTCACGATGTTGTCGGCGGAACATTCGGACCGAACGATGGTCTAATCGATCCCTCAATGACCGTGGACGCTTTCTTTAAAAGGGCGCGCCGCCATAAGATTGAATTTGAAACCGACACGCCCTGCACGGGACTGAAAACCTTCGATGGAAAAATCACGCATGTGGTCACTCCGAAAAACGAAATCGCCTGCGATACCGTCATTAACTGCGCCGGGCCACAGTCCAAACTGATCGGAGAAATGATCGGCCTGACGATCCCGATCGAGCCGATCCGCCGTATTCTCACAACAACCGGTGAACTGCCGTTTGTAACGAAAAAATTTCCCA
>JBBIRG010000172.1:0-5886 GCA_037441945.1 Bacteroidota bacterium
AAGTTGGGCGCTTTATTGGTGGATTGTTCGAAACTATTTTTTGTATTCTCGTTTTGATTTAAGTTGGAGGCTTTATTATTGGATTTATAGAAACTGTTTTTTATTTTCTCATTCACTATTATACCAGATTTTATTTCAGTAGATTGTTCGTAACTATTTTTTGTAAATTCGTCTTTAATCATATTGAAGTCATTTTTATTCGATTGATTACAACAGTTTACTTTTGATTTAACCATTGTTGAATCAATTTGTGTCCTTATCCCTAGGTTCAAAACACTTGTGGTTGAATCTTGACTATAACCTAAGTGTATTGTTATAAAAAAGAATGAAAAGAATAGTATAACATTTTTCATAGTATCACCTTTTTGTCTTAATTAAATGATATATTTTTGTTAACCATTTACAAGTCTTGTAAATCATTACAAACTCCCCAGCAAAATAATCAACCCCGTGACCCCCACTATGCCCAATATAATACCCGTCGCAGATCCCCCTCCGCCGGATGATTTCGCCAGATGAACCTTTGTTGCCCTGTCTGATACAGCTTTACTTTTGGATATTTCAAAAGCTAATGAATCAATAAATTGGTTCGTTGTATTTGTATTGTATATCATTTTTCGAACCATTAAATCATAACTTGTAATCCTGTTTGATTCATCTAAACCCTGATCCGTATATAGCCCCACTACTCCGCCATTTTTAAAAACCACATATAAAGAATTAGGACTGATTTGATACCAGGTTTCACCACCCGTTTGAAATTTTTCACTTCGAACAAGTTCTTTTCTTTTTATCTCACTTTCAGGCAATATCACTCGCCGGTCTTTAATGCGGTAATTATAAAGGTAAATGGCAGTTCCATCTTTTTGTGAATGCAGAACATTATAAGGTTCAATGCCTAATACTCCATTGACTTCGGATAAAGTCATACCCATATTAATCATGCATATTTTATCCATATTTGTATACGGTGGAGCAACGCCTTTCATTACCGTACATGAATCAAGTAAAAAGGGTAATAAACCAAGCATTAAAAATTTTTTCATAGCAATTCCTTTTTTTTGTTAAAATATTATATGATTTTACTCGTATATAACCATTAAAAATCAATCTGAAAGCTTATAAACAAAGCAATAAATAAATATTTTTTTATATGTTTTTGCTCCTTTCAAATTATTATTGAGAAAATATTTTTTAAATATTCAATTTTTGTTTCAATCATTTTTAATTATATAATCTATCACATTTTTTATTTGAGCGGATTTGCTATTTATTGAATAGTAATAATCTATAGCCGCCTTCAATTTAGATAAATCTTTTGCTCTATCAGCTTCTGCTCCATATACAACATCCGCCCAAATACTTTCTTTCAATTTCCTGCAAAGATTGCAGTCGTTCGATTTAAAATTTCCCCACGTGATAGTGAGATTTCCCTTTTGATATTTTTCAAGAACAACGTCAAGATATTCAAAAATTCGTTTTTGTCCCTCAAAAAAACCTTGCAAATAGCTTAATTTAGAATTTTCATCTAGATTTGTCCAAAAATAACCATCCTCCCATTTTGTTTGTGAATGAATTTTTGAGATGGTAATAAATATTATCATTAAATAGGAAATAAACATCAAAATGATTTGATTATAATTTTTAAACATATTTAACGCCTATCAAGAAAATTATAAAATATATCACTTCACTATAATGAATGACTTCCTTATTTTGTTAATAAAATCTTTCCCACACAGCATAAAATTTCACTAAATTTCGCGAAAATGGCGTCTTAAATACTGGAATAAGGCTTACTTATCTGAAAAGAAATAGCTCCTCTGAGTTTTAATATCATATAACCATCCAAATATTTTTTTTTCTTTTCACGGTCATCCCTCATAACCATATTGAATTATCTTACTATCAAAATCTATACCATAAAACAAAAAAAATTACAATTGTTTTCATTCTGTTTAACGATCCGCTAAAGTCGTAAAAATCACCATTTTCTACATCCGTCCACTTTTGTCGATATTGGTCGAATTTTTACATTTGTATATCAGTTTTTATATCTGTATAATTTAGCATTATCTTCGAGTTTTTAAGGAATGATATTTGCAAAGCAAATAGAGGCATGAAACCTATTAAACCGGAATAATGGCTCAACATTTCCTAAAGGTACGAAACTGGATTTTTCTTTCGATAGCCGTAACACTTGCGCTGATTACTCTATCTGCAGAAAAGGTTTTTAAAACATCCGAATTAAAACAGCGAACGCTTTTCAATTCTACGGGCGTAACCGCGTTAAAGACGGAAATTCTGAGCTGGAAAGACTCCCTGATCGTAAATCTTCAGGGCGCGGAAAATGCAGCGGCTGTGTTCAATTGGATCCATTTAAGAACCGGCCCTGCCGGCGAATGTTATCAGGACGGCCTGCGCGCCATCGGAATTACCGACGCCGGCGATATTTACGTCGATACCATAAACAGCGCCGCCTATGCCATCGTTCACCGGCGTTGCAAAGATTATTATTTGTTCAGACTTTATAAATGCGATAATGAATACCGCTGCCGGACTGATTATATTATGACACACGACCGGTTTTCGTCTTTACGCGATTCAATGCTAATAAGAAACGGCATCGTCTTTTATCCCTTTCAGTTTGCGCAAATTCCTGATGACAGCGTCCTGATTCGACGAAAATCAAAAGGTTATGAAGTGCTTCTGCCGGCTTGCCTCAAGGATAGCATTCATTATCATTTTCCTGAAAAAAATAAACTGCTCGGAATATTTAATCGGATTGCGCAAAAGATCACGGCAAAAACCCGTCGTTCTTTTACGCCGGAAGACGTTCATTATATATACAACTTTTTCCGGCGAAATAGCCATTTTGAAGATATTCTATTTTCCAAAAACGCGCATCAACGCATCGGCTTTCTCTGGGGTAGCGTTGTCGGTCATATAAAATCCAATCCGGGTACCGTGGAAAATGTGATCATCTATATTGACGGATCCCGATGGATAAACTCCAAAATATTGTGTTTTGATCCGGTGAACGGTATGATATTATGGCAAAGGGAAGTGGCGCCCACAATAAATCCGGCTGACTTTTTGATAACCGATATTGACGGGGATCAGAAAGAAGAAATTATATTCTCATCCTACAGTCCTCACAGCGCTTTTGACCTTAATTATTACGCTTTTCCCGATTCTTTCGGAATGCCCTCAAAATCATATTTTCGTATCTGGAACAGGGACGGAACCGATAAATATATCAATGGAAAAAAATGCGAATGGGTCAATCCGGAAGCTTTTACCAAGTTTTACTATACTTATGTTCCGGAAGAAAATTCTTTTTTATTGGGCGTTTACTCATACTGTTACAATCCGCATTATTTAATGAAACTTGACTTAAAAAGTAATATTATGGATACGCTGGATATTCAGACAAACAGCGTTTCTTTTGTAAAAAAATCCGATAATAGTATCTTAGTAATTAATTCAAATAGAAATCTTGATGATGGTAACGTAATACAATCTTATGTTTTAAATCTTCAGGGTTTAGTGTTAAATAATTACGAGAGAATTTTCCCTTTTCTGTTCGGTCCGACCAGTAAAAATATGATTTCCTTATGGGGCAGAAACTACCTATCAGCGAACGACGGATTGTATAATGAAAAACTCGAGAGAGTTTTAGAATTACAGCCAAATACAAGCATTATTGGCGCATTCGGCAATACCTTAATTTTGCATGCCAGTGATCCGTCCCTGCCTGCGCGACAGAATTATACTTACCAAGGGCCGATAGATGAAAGTTATACTTTTGAGCGCTGGTTTTTATATTTATTGTCTGCCGAATTGTTCGTTTTGATGTTTTATTATATTATTCGCTACGTCGTCTTCCAGCCCATCAACACCGGATCGAACAGTTATTTTGAACTGTATTCCCTTTTCGGTAAAATGTATTTCTGGATGCTTCAGGGAAATATGGCAAAGATATATAAAATCCCAAACCGGCTTTCATATTCCAAAGAAACGTTTATGAAATTGCTGAATGATCTTGGAGGAAAAACCGAGCCGCTCATTCGCCGCCGGTTTCTCGGCACGCGCTATGAAGTGTATGAAATCCCTTCGAAGGTCGAGTGGATCATCATCCAGCGTATCGCGCATGATATGAAAAACCGGATGCTGTCGATCGGTATGAATATTGATTCCCTAGAAGACTGCGTGGAAACATGCCAGAAACAAAAAGACCGCCATGTTCTGGAAACACTGAAAAAGGATCTTGGCGAAGTTTCTGAAACGGCAGGTAAACTCTCCCAATTTTCACACTTAGAACGGCTGAACAAGGAACCGGTAGAAATGACCCGACAACTCAGAAAAATAATCGACCGGCGGCTGAATCATCCGAAGTTCGGAAACATTCGGTTTGTTCCGTTGGCGCCGGAAGTAACCGTTGAACTCGATAAAAAACTGTTTGAAATGGCTTTTGATAATTTGTTGGATAACGCGCTGGATGTGATTCAGGAAAACGAAAACGCAGACGTGATCGTCACAACCGATGAAAATGACGCCGTTATCCGAATTTCAAATCCGGCGGGAATGGACGCAACGGTCATGGACAAGATCAGCGATATCGGTTTTTCCACAAAGAAGAACGGTTCCGGACTCGGCATTCCTATAGCGAAACAGATCATCGAAAAGCACAGCGGTTCTCTGGAACTGGCATTCCATGACGGCGTTTTTGCGGCCGTCATCAAGTTTCCACGGCAGGGTTGAAATTTAAGGATACAGACTGTCCGAAAAATAATAAAAAACCTTCATTTTGAGCGGAATCGAAAAATGAACATCAATAAAAACGGTTCTCGATTTAACTCGAACCGACTATTTAATAGAATTTTCGGACAGTCTGATAGACAATAAAGCGAAAATTAATTGATATTTTCGAATTAAAAAAAAGAAATCATCCCATGAACGATTCCATCATTATTCTGGAAGATAAAGAATTCGTCGCTGATAAATATCGCACGTTATTGACCGAAGAGGGATACGACGTTCGCCTTGCCTCCAACAGCCGCGATTTTTTTGAATTATACGACCGTCAGAAACCCGACCTGATCCTGCTCGATATTGAACTGACCGGCAGTGAAATGAACGGACTGGAGGTCTTTCGGGAATTAAGAAAGAAAAACGGATTTACATCCCAGGTCATCGTGGTATCCGGCGAGGCATCCAGACAGGAAGTCGCCGAGGCCATGCAGTTGGGCGCCTACAGCTTTATCGAAAAAACGGGAACCTTTAACACGAAGAAATTTCTGTTAGACATTCATCACGCTATTGATAAGAAGAAACAAAAAGAGTATGTGGTCGCTCTGGAAACCGAAAACACCCGACTCCGCAGGAAATCGGCTGAAACGATGCCGCTAATCGGCGGATCGGACGCCATGAACGAAGTGCGGCGGCTGATCGGATGTTTTGCCGACGCCGATGTTCTGCTTCTGGGCGAAACCGGCACCGGAAAGGAAGTCGCCGCGCATCACATCCGCTGTCTGTCCGGGAGATTCGATAAGCCTTTTGTGTCCGTCAACTGCGCCGCGATCCCGGAGACGCTGATCGAATCAGAACTCTTCGGACATAAAAAAGGATCGTTCACAGGCGCCGATAAAGACAAGCCGGGCGCGTTTGAAAAATCCGACGGCGGCATCCTCTTTCTCGATGAAATCGACAGCCTCAGTTTCCGGAATCAGGGCGTCATCCTTAAAGCCATCGAACGAAAAGAAATCCAGCCGGGCGGCGGATCGGTCAAAACGATGGACGTTCAGATGATCTGCGCGACCAATAAAGATCTGAACCTTCTCCGGAAACAAAAAATGTTCCGCGATGACCTGTTTTACCGCCTGC
>JBBIRG010000173.1:0-5878 GCA_037441945.1 Bacteroidota bacterium
CTGGATCGAGTTTCGAAAGGAAAAGGAATTCAATAATTATAATCTTTATGTTGTCCTGAATAATGATAAAATCAGGAAGCATATCAGCCGACGGATCGCGCCATACATGTATACCGCCAAGCAGGATATCACTGTCCGCAGCGTAGACGGAAAGCCCGTTATTGAAGGGATTGCCAGGGACGGTTATTATCTTGACCTTCGCCGTTCGGTGAAGAGCATCAACGACTGCATCAGTTATGAACGGATCGATACGACCGGCAATCTGATCATCTGGCTGGATGTCGCGCATCTGGTCGGCGGCGTAGCGAATCCGGATAATGAATTCCAGATTTCCGATGTTTTGGCCACGGGCGTTACGGATTTCTTCGGGTCGCCCGAGAACCGGAAATTCAACATCAAGCATTCTTCCCCGCGTTTTCAGAACATCATCCTTCACCCCGGCGAACGGTTTTCCTTTATCAAACACATGGGCAAAGTTGACAGCGCGAACGGGTTTATGAAAGAACTGGTGATCGTTGACGGCGACAGTACCGAACCTCAGTACGGCGGCGGACTTTGTCAGGTTTCAAGCACCCTTTTCCGCACGATCTTTTTCGCCGGACTTCCCGTTATCAGCCGGGTCAGCCATTCGTTTGAAGTGAAATATTACCGGCCCGCGGGACTGGATGCCACGATTTTCGACCCTTATCCTAATCTGGTTTTTGAAAACGATACAAAAAACCTGTTGCTGATCCAGAATTTCGTCGACCTGAACCGGACGAAAATGTACTTCAAGTTTTTCGGTAAAAAGGACGGGCGCCGGCTGCGTTTTGAGGGTCCGATTGTGAAAGAAAACGTCGGCGAAAAAAAGGAACATTACCGCGTTACATGGTACCGATATATAGAATACGCAGACGGTACCGAAAAAACCGAGAAATTCAATTCTATTTATTTGAACAAGGACCTCGTAAAAAAATACCAGCCTGAAAACATTCTGCAGCAGAAAGACAGCGTATTCGTTCCTGTTGCCTACGATTCGACGAAAAAAGAGAAAAGAGAGAGAACGGATGACGGCGCATTACCCGTTAAAATCAATGAGAACAGAACCGGAGAAAATGACGGTGAAAATCCAGGTTCTGAATAATCATTCCGAAAACATCATTCCGAAAGCATATCAAGAACGCGTCGCGTGGAAGAGGGGAACGGGTACCTGTGAAGGTCTTTGATTTTTACCCATTTCAGGGATTTTGCCGGAGCTGGCCGGATTTTTCCCGCGATACGCCGGCACATGAAAAAATGCAGGTCAACAGAATAATGAGTGTAATGATGACCGAAGCGCGTGATTATTCCCGTGATGTTGACGTCCAGGCCAGTTTCTTCCTTAACTTCACGAAGGCATGCTTTTTCAGGGGATTCGCCAAACAGCGCTTTCCCTCCCGGAAATTCCCACAGGTTCGGCAAAATGACGTCCGAAGGCCTTTTATTGATCAAGCATTTTCCTTTATCAATAATAACCGCTACCGATACCGGCACCAACCGCCGTTTTTTTTCCCTTTTTTTAAACGGAAAAATTCCAGGATCATTAAACCGCAAAGCGGCGCAATATTGTGTTAACGGACATTCAGGGCATGCGGGCTTTCGGGGTGTGCAGATTAATGCGCCGAGTTCCATAAGAGCTTGGTTGAAATCCGAAGGTGACTTCACCGGGATCAGATTCTGAACATATATCGTCAGCGCTTTTTTGATTTCCGGAGCGCGGACATCATTCGGAATAGCCAGAATGCGCGATAAAACCCTGAGTACATTTCCGTCAACGGCGGGATAGGGCTTATTATAAGCGATGCTTAAAACCGCGCCGGTCGTGTATTCGCCGAATCCGGGCAACGTCTTGAGTTGCTCATAACGGTCCGGAATGCGACCCCCGAAATGTTTAATAATCATCGCGGCGGACTTGTGCAACTGGATTGCCCGGCGATAATATCCGAGGCCTTCCCATAACTTCAGAACGCTTTCAGGCCGCGCGCGCGCCAAAGCCGCCAGTGTTGGAAACCGTCTCAGGAATTTCCGGTAATACGGAATGACCGTTTTTACCTGAGTCTGCTGGAGCATGACTTCGGATATCCATATCCGGTAGGGGTTTCGGGTTTTACGCCAGGGGAGGTTCCGCTTGTTTTCAAGAAACCAGGCTGTCAGGCTTTTTTGAAGCCGTTGTCGTGCAGCCGGTTGCATCGATGGGAAAAGGTTTTTGCCGGTATTCATCAGTGGTTTTAAATTCAGGAATATTTTATTTGAAAAAAATCATTTTTAAGACTATATTTCAAGATTCATAATTGATAAACTCAATTATTAATTTTCTATTCCGGATAAACGCAAACAGGCCAGACCGAATGTTACAGAGCGTTTTTTTCAGGCACAAGTGTCACGTATAAATGGGAGAGCTATGGAGTTGAATAAGACGTTGCTGATTGTCGATGACGAAGAAAAAGTCGTTGAAGTGCTGGTAAAAACTTTTGAGGATGAATATTATGTTATTCCCTGTACCAGTTCTCTTTCCGCGCTGGAAGCTATCGCACAACATCCGGTCGGTGTTATCCTGACCGATGAGCGGATGCCGCAACCCACCGGGCTTAATTTTCTAAAGCAGGCTGTTTCGATTCGCCCGAATTCGGTCAATATTATTCTGACCGCCTATGCCGACGTCAATGTCGCTATTGACGCGATTAACAGCGGTCTGGTATACCGCTATGTCGTGAAACCCTGGGACACGGAGGAACTCATCATAACGGTGCGTCAGGCGTTTGAGCGGTTCAACATGTTCAATCAGAACCGGGAATTGAATGAACAATTGATTGTGAAAAACGCAGAACTTGAACGGAATATCGCCGAACTGAAAGCAACCCAGCTGAAACTTGTTCGTTCAGAAAAAATGGCGCTGATCGGGCAGTTATCCGCCAGCATCGGCCATGAACTGAAAAACCCGCTCTCACGCATCAAGGGCGCCGTATCAATACTCCGGGATGACCGTGAATGCGAAGAACGGGAAGCAAAAGAACTTTTGCGCATCATCGATAACGAAGTGATGATTTCGACGAAGATCATCAACGACCTGCTCGATTTTTCAAGGGAGCGCAAACCCGCTTTAAAACGCCAGTCTCTGAACACGATCATCGACGCCACACTTTCCCGGTTGGCCATCAACGACCAAATCATGCTGGAAAAACATCTGAATCCTCAGTTGCCCCAGCTGGATATGGACGACGGGCAGATCCAGCAAATATTGATCAACCTGATCATGAATGCCATACATGCGATGGAACACGGCGGCAAACTGTATATCCAAACGGATTTTGATAAAGATCAGGCTATTCTGGTTATCAAAGACACTGGCTGTGGAATGAGTCCTGAACAGTTGAGCAATATTTTTGAACCGTTGTACACCACCAAACCGAGAGGCATCGGGCTGGGCATGTCGATCGTAAAAATCCTGGTTGAAAAACATAAAGGAACGATCGATGTTCAAAGCCGGCAGAATATCGGAACGAAAATCACTGTTTTTTTTCCCATTTCCACCTGATAAAGAAAGCGACTATGTTCCGACCCGTCGAAGAACAATTACAACTCATCAAACGCGGAGCTGTGGATATCATTCCGGAAGAGGAACTGATCCGCAAACTCGAACGTTCTCGTAAAGAACAAAAACCCCTCCGGATTAAACTGGGATGCGATCCGTCAAGACCCGACCTTCATATTGGTCACGCGGTCGTCCTCCGGAAATTACGTCAGTTTCAGACGCTGGGTCATGAGGCGATACTTGTCATAGGCGATTTTACCGGGATGATCGGCGATCCCAGCGGCCGCAACAAGACGCGGCCACCGCTGAGCCTGGAGGAAACCCGCGTCAACGGACAAACCTATTTCGAGCAGGCCGCCAAGATACTGGACAGAGAAAAAACAAGCATCGTTTACAATTCGGACTGGCTGTCCGCCATGTCATTCGGCGATGTGATCCGCCTGGCAGGAAAATACACAGTGGCGCGCATGCTCGAACGGGATGACTTTGAAAAACGTTACCGCGCCGGGGAGCCGATCTGCGTGCACGAATTTTTATATCCGCTGGCCCAGGCGATGGACTCGGTGGAACTGGTCAGTGACGTGGAACTCGGAGGTACGGACCAGAAATTCAACCTGCTCGTCGGACGCGATATTCAGCGCGAATACGGACAGGAACCGCAGGTTATCCTGACGATGCCTGTCCTGGAAGGCACGGACGGCGTTCAGAAAATGAGCAAATCGCTGAACAACTACATCGGACTCAGCGATGCGCCGAAGGAAATGTTCGGACGGATCATGTCCATTCCCGACAATCTTATATACAAGTATTATGAATTAGCCACCGATATTTCATTTGATGAACTGGAATCGGTAAAAGCTCAGTTGCAAAATCCGTCACTGAATCCTTCGCTGCTCAAACGCCGGCTAGCACGTGAAATCATCGCCATGTATCATTCGGCGGATTCGGCGCAGATCGCGGAAGAGGAATTCGACCGGATATTTAAAAACAAATCCGTTCCCGACGATATACCGGAATTCCGGACCCGCGCCGTTTCGTGGCCGGTTATCAAATTGCTGACCGAGACCCGCCTGACCGAATCCGGCAACGAGGCGCGGAGGCTTATCCAGCAGGGAGCTGTCAGCGTCAACGGCGAGAAAATCAGCGATGAAAAGCACACCGTAACGGTAGACCGGGAACTCATCCTGAAAGCGGGCAAACGGAAATTCATCCGCGTCATCGCTGAGTAGATTCGATCACACGCGAAAACAGAATTTCAGCTGATATTCGGAATATTTACGATAAAAACCGCGGGTTCAGACAACCGTTTCCGGCAAAGAGTTATTGGGCTTGCGAAACAGTCCCGTTAGCGCCCTGAGAAGGCCCGTAGCGATAAAAAACAACATGAACGGAAAAAGGATTTCGTAGGGATAGAGATAAAAAAACGGCAGAATAAAAATCACGATCAGCGCCTTGATTGTTTCACGCCTGTCTCGGAACGTGAACGACGGGGGAGCGTCGTACCGGATATTGCTAATCATCAGTAAGCAGACCAGTAGGATCAGACCCGTGAGCCACTCAATATGCTGGTAACCGTTAAAAATGTTTTTGTCGAACATTACGAAGGCCGTAAGAACAATAGCCGCGGAGGGTATGGGGAGTCCTTTGAAAAAAGGGCCTTTAACAGCATGATCGGATGATTCAACGTTAAACCGTGCGAGACGGAGCCCTCCCGCGCCCAGCGGAAGAAAACTCACAAGGATTCCGTAGAATTCCCATTGGTGGAAAAACGACTGGTACAGCAGTACCGAAGGGGCAAATCCGAATGACGCCACATCGGCCAGGGAATCGAGCTCGCCGCCGAACTCTGAACTGGACTTAACCAGCCGCGCTAATTTGCCATCGATCGCGTCGAGCACCGCGGCGATGACGATCAGCCAGCCGGCCGTCATCAGCTCGCCCTGAATGGAATATATGACCGACAGGAAACCGGCGAAAAGATTCAGCATGGTGACGAATGACGGCAAATGTTTGTGAGGCGAGGCGGGCATCAGGATTATCCTTCGCGGTTGATGGCGGCGATTACGCTTATTCCGGCTTTCACACGGTCGCCTGTTTTTACATGAATTTCAGAATGCAGGGGCAAAAGAATGTCGACGCGTGAACCGAACTTGATGATACCCATGCGTTCACCACGACTGACCTTTTGGCCGGGATTTAAGTTGCAGACGACACGCCGTGCGACGAGGCCGGCGATCTGTTTGAAAAAGATCATGCCGTATGCCGATTCAATGCCGATGACTGCCTGCTCGTGCTGTACTGGCGCCTCATCCTTGTACGCCGGCAAAC
>JBBIRG010000174.1:0-5852 GCA_037441945.1 Bacteroidota bacterium
AACGGCCCAGTGTTCGTCCCTGCGTTCCCGGTAAAAATTATCGAGGAAAAGATAAATATTCCCCACCCGGCTTTCCGACTGCACCAAACGTTTCGCTTCGCTGTAACCGATATGCAGATCGTTGGGCTGGGGCTCATCGGGCTGAAGCGGCCTCAGGAAATCATTCTGAAGGCATTGGGTAAATAAAATGGATTTCATCCGGTAGCCTCGCGGTTAACAATACTTTTGCAACTGACCGTCAAATTCAACAATGAATTATTTTTATACAACGCCCTATCGCGCTGTGATTCAACGCCTGACGGATTATGTCTTAATCCGAATTGACGAATCATCGTTATTTCTTTATTCATCGATAGTCCATTCTAAAAGTTTCTTCCGCAACTCCTCTTTGCCGGGCAAATAGAGCTTGTATTCCCTGGCATGAATATTGGTTTGTTTAGGCAGTGTAATTTCTACTAGCGCGTCCTTTTTCTTCTTGCATAATACAATACCTACGGTCGGATTCTCTTCCTTAACTTTTATGAAACGGTCATAATAATTCACGTACATCTGCATCTGACCCAGATCCTGATGGTTTATTTCTCCGATTTTCAGATCGATGAGCACATAACATTTCAGCAAACGGTTATAAAACACAAGGTCTACGAAGAAATGAGATTCATCAAAAGTAAAGCGTTTCTGCCGGGCTTCAAACAGAAATCCTTTATCCCGTTCCAGAAGAAAATGTTCTAATTTACCTATGATCGCCGTTTCCAGATCGGATTCAGAATATTTTATTTTTTCATCAAGACCAAGAAACTCCAGCGCATAAGCTTCTTTTAAAAGGTCATCCGGTTTTGTTACCACGTGTCCTTTTTTAGAAAGTTCACGGATTTTATTTTTATCACGACTGAGAGCTAAACGTTCGTATAGCCCTGAATTGTATTGCCGGGTAAGTTCCGACAGTGACCACCCGTTGTTTGCCGACTCAATTTCATAAAAATTCCGTTCTGCACTATTTTTAATCCCCACAAGAAAAACATATTGCGACCAACTTAATGAGAATCGGTTCAAAACTGGTTCGGCTTTAGTTAATTGGTCAGTCGGTGTCTGATTTTTCAGAATTTTTAATGATTTGGCAGACGGCATCTGCCAAATGTCTTGAACCTGATTCTGGTAGTGAATATAAAATTTCCGCATATTTCGCAAATTGCGACCGGAAAAACCCTGCCCGAATTCAGATGTCAACTTTTCGGATAGTATATTAATAAGTTGTTTTCCATATTGAGCGCGTCTCTGTCCTTTCTGCTCGTATTCGACAATTCGTCTACCAATTTCAAAATTCGTTATAACCTGAATGGCATCTACATTTCGGACAACGGCAGTCCTTGCCGTAAGAATCAATTCACGGATTTCTTTAAATAATACTGTCCCGACCGAATCGTTTTTTCCGGATTGTTTTTGAGTATTCTTCATTTTTACACCTTTGAAAAACGTTTCCGTTCCGGCGGCGGAAAGGGTATCGCGAAATCATTCTGAAGGTATTGAGAAAATAACATGTTTACATCGGCATTCGGTAAATAAAATATTATTTTAACCGTCCCGCTTTACGGGACAGGCAGAGTTCGCTGAGATCGCAAAGGAATAAAATCATTATTTTGATTGTTGCATTGCCTGTGTTCATTCGATATATTCGCTCATCAATCACTTTATTCGTATGCAGTATCATAAATTATGGATCAATTTTTCATCCCAAAGATGCGCCGTATAGCGGCCTGACTTCAGCTGAATCATCAGGTCATGAATATTATGAATCCGGTGGTAAAACTTTGTATACGCCGAACCGACAAACTGTGGTTTATGCGCGTCCGAGCCTCCCGTGAACGATTTATTCCTGATGTTCATGATGCGGATGCAGCGTTCATTTTCCCGGGGCGTATTCGCTCCGTTGATTCCCTCCACGGCGGTATAGCCCGTCAGCCGGTCGAATCGGTCGAGTAATGGATATTCCATCATCTCACGGTACGGATGCGCGATAATGCTGACGCCTTTGATCTCGCGAATTTTGTATAATAGTTCGCTCATTTCAATATATTCACCCGTGCGGATATAATTGACGTTCCATTCATCATCTTGAAAACCCAGGCCGATAACATGACCGGATGTAGTGGACACTTCAACCGCCCGCATAATCAGCAGTCCTTTGTTTTTTTTCTTATCGTGGATCCATTCCTCCCACGGTTCCGAAGCAAGATACGAATGATGTTCCGTAATTAGAATCCCGTCTAATTTCTTCCGGAGCGCTTCCTCCACAATGAATTCCGGCCGGCTTCCGTTGTCACGGGAATATTTGGAATGCACATGAAGGTCGATTTTCATAACAGATACCGTCTTGAACTAATGTTATCAATAATAACATGGCGAAAGACTATCGCTTAAGGTATTAATATAATAAACAAAACGCAAAAAAGATTTTTATTGAGTTTATATAAAATAGTACCTATCATCATGCAAGTATATTTTTATTTGCTGTATTATTTTATGCGCGCATTTGGAGTAAGATTATTTCGATCGAGTTAATTTCGATATTACATGAGGCGGATATGAATACCATTAAGTTAGTAAAAAGACCGGTTGAGCGTCGAAAAAAAGAATGCGATGGAAAAACCGTATATTTGATTAAAGAAAAAATCCGGAATGCGTCCATAAATAAATGGGGATCGAAATCAGCTATTAATTTAATCGGGATCCGCAGGGATTTTCAGGATGTCGTCCTCAAATTAGAAAAACTGGCGACATGCGACAAACCGCTCCTTATTTACGGGGAAAGCGGCGCCGGAAAAGAAATCATAGCCCGTTCGATTTACCTGTTAAGCCGGCGAAACAATCATCCGTTCATCACGGTCAACTGCGCGCAATTTCATGACGACCAACTGCTTTTAAGCGAATTGTTCGGCCATAAAAAAGGTTCCTTTACCGGCGCTTTCGCCGATCATAAAGGGGTTTTTGAAGAGGCGGATTCGGGATATATCTTCCTTGATGAAATCGGCGAACTGTCGCTGAATGTTCAATCGAAATTATTGCGGGTCATTGAACAAAAAGAAATTCGGCAGGTAGGCAGTTCCATTTCAAAGACCGTTGATATTCGGATGATTATGGCCACGCATCGGGATTTAACAAAATTGCTGAAAGAGGGAAAATTCAGGGAAGACCTGTTTTACCGGCTTCATTGCCATATCGTTCGCATACCGCCGTTAAGAAAAAGGCGGGAAGACATTCTACTGTTTGCCGAATATTTCATGGCACTTCTGAATGAACAGCATGGCGTTGAGAAAAAACTATCCAGTGCGGCTGTAGAATTTTTTAATCATTACGATTTTCCCGGGAATATACGCGAACTGCAAAATATGGTCGAACGCGGCTGGTGGAACAGCGCAGCCAACGTGATTGAGTTATCGGATTTCCACGATGAAGAAATCACCCCGGAAAAAGATGACGACATAGATACGAATTTGTTCAGTCGAATTACCTCTGGAAAAGAAAGTTTTTGGGAGCTTGTGTACGAGCCCTTTATGCGCCGGGATTTGAACCGGATGCAGGTTAAAAAAATAATTCAAAAAGGACTTGAAACGGCCGAATCGAATCAGGGTTTATGCGATCTTTTTCATATTGAGGCGAAAGATCACCAGACGTTTATCAACTTTTTATATAAACAAAAAATTCGTTCAGGGTAATTGTCCCGCAGGAAAATCAATTGTCTTATAGGAAAATCTATAAATTATTAAATATCAATTACTTACCCCCCCCTCATCAATTTTTATTTTGTCCAATAGGAAAATTAGCATGCATACGGCTTACATTACTTTTTTCTAATTTATTGAAAATATTAATTGTAATTTTTTGGCATGAAATTAGCAATAGTTAATCTTTCTTAAGGAATATGGAAAATGATATTAGTAAAAGACGTTAAAAAAATCTACGAATTAGAAAAAAGTCAAGTCGTTGCTTTAGACAGCGTCGACATGACGATTCAGAAAGGCGAATTTGCCGCGCTCAAAGGACCTTCGGGTTGCGGAAAAACGACCCTTCTAAATCTTATCGGCGCATTAGATATCCCAACAGGAGGCGACATTATTATTGAAGATCAAAACATAGCCGTGATGAATAAGAAAAAAAGACTTCAATTCCGCGCGAAAAACCTCGGATTCATTTTTCAGGATTTTAATTTGATCCCCGAGCTTACCGTTTATGAAAACGTTGAAATTCCGTTATTGATTTCCGGCATCCGTCATAAAAAAGAAAAAGTGATGAAAGTGATTGAAGAAGTGGGATTAGCCACGCACGTCCATCACCGGCCAGGCGAACTCAGCGGCGGACAGCGTCAGCGCGTCTCGATTGCCCGCGCGCTCGTGAAAGAACCGCCTCTCATCTTAGCCGACGAGCCCACCGCTAATTTAGATTCCAAAACTGGGCAATCCATTATTGAATTGATTCAACGCCTGAATAAAAGCCATGGCATTACGTTTATCGTCGCCACGCACGACCATTTTATTCTGGAAAAAATCGACCGCGTCATCCCCATGATGGATGGACGGATCATGAATTAAAAAAAAGACAGCCACGAAGACTCTAAGATACGAAGAATTGAAAAAATTATTAAATAACAACAAAGGAAAACAAGAAATGATGAAAACGATTATTGCTTTTTTTACGTTGTCGATTACTTTTACTTCCTGTTGCTATGTATCGCAGACAAAGGTATCGGGAAACGGCAATGTGATCACAGAGGAACGCGCCGTCGCCTCTTTTACCAAATTAGATATATCCGGAGCTTATAAAGTCATTCTGGAGGAAGGCGAAAAGGAATCACTAAAAATCGAAACGGATGAAAATTTATTAAAATACATATCCACGGATGTCGAGGACGGCGTTTTGCGTATATCGAACGGAAGTAAAAATTTAGATTATACAAAATTGAGGATATATTTAGTCGTAAAAAATATTACGCATATCAAAGCGAGGGGAGCCGTTACGATTAAATCGGAAAAAGTCATTCGGTCGGATAGTATGGAAATGAAAGGGAGCGGAGCGATAAAGATCGATATGCAATTAGACGTCCCCTCGCTTACCGTCAAAATGTCCGGCGCCAGCACGATCACATTGAAAGGGCGGTCCGATTCGGCTTCGGTGAAGGCCTCCGGCGCATCCACTTATAAGGCCGAAGATTTTCAAGTAAATAAGTATAAAATTTCGATGAGCGGAGCGGGTACGGCCAATATTTTAGTCGTCGACGAAATGAGCGTCCGTATGTCGGGAGCCGGAACATTAAAATACAAAGGCGATCCCCAAAAAACCCATATTAATATTTCAGGAGCCGGCTCGGTCAGTAAATTGTGAGATTTGCCTTGAGATTTGAGATTTGAGTTAGATTTGCCAAATCTTGGAGATTTGGCAAATCTAACTCAGAACCTGAAAATACGATGAATGATAAACAACCAAACTGCATTACAATTTTACGCGGCAAACCCGGAAGGTTCGCCGCAGCCCTTCGCGTTCTCTGCCTGCCCCGTAAAGCTGGGCTGTTATTCTTTGAATTCTTTGCGCCCCTGTCCGCCTGTGGCGGATTTGTGACTTGGCGGCTTTAAAGGTTTCTCTATAATGAAAAAATCAAAATACGTCTACTTTTTCGATATTGACGACGAATACGTTGGGTATTCGTATTTGACGGATAAATATGTAGCGTTTCCCAAAGAGCAGAAAGAGAAAGTCCATTTTCTGTTAGACAACCCCGACCATGTCTTGACCAATCTGGACGCCGAAATCTATACTCAATTATCCGACAGCAAATGCCTGATACGGGATGATTTTGATGA
>JBBIRG010000175.1:0-5823 GCA_037441945.1 Bacteroidota bacterium
GAAAAACTAATCTCCGGCGTCACGAAAGGAGACCGTATCATAACCATCGGCGGTATCCACGGACATGTGCAGACGACCAAGGATAAAACGCTGATCGTCAAAATCGCCGACAATGTCAAAATTGAAATCGAGCGTTCGGCTGTATCAACGGTTGTCCGCGGCAACGAAACCGGAAGCGGCGACGCCAAACTGCTGGAACCGGAAACATCAAACTGATTCTTCAGGAGCAAGTGAAAGCATTAATCCGTTTTAGAATCAGCGTATTACTGTTAGTCGTTACGGTTACCGGCTGTTCCTCGTCTGGGAAAGAAACCGCCGAACGGTCTCAAGCAACCGGGAAGTATTATATCCAGAACTGCGCTTCCTGCCACGGTACAGAAGGCGGCGGAACTGCTCTGGGTGTTACGTTACGGGGCCGTAAACTCGGATCTGACGTTATACGAAATTCGGTCCTGAACGGAAGCGCGCGAATGCCCCGCTTTGCGGTTTCCGACACACTGCTCACCGATCTTTCCCAGTGGATCCATGACCTGAAATGATGAGCCAGATTGACATTTCTATGCGGCCTTCTCCGGAAAACCCGGAAATCATGATCGTTTATCTCAAGGGTTCACTGGATTCGATTACTTCCGCTGAACTGGAACGGTCGCTCTCAACCCTGATAGAAAAAAAAATCAACCGGATGATCGTCAATTTAGCCGAACTCAATTACATCAGCAGCGCGGGCTGGGGCATTTTCGTGGGCATCGTCAAGCAGGTACGGGCGTCCGGGGGCGATCTGAAATTATCGGGAATCACTAAGGACATACTCGATATCGCCGATCTGCTCGGCATCAAGGATATCATTCCTACTTACCGCACCGATCAAGAGGCTACCGGGTCGTTCTGAAATTTTGATATCATTTCTTGCTTTTAAAAAATTATTGAGCTACTTTTCAGCAGGAGTAAATTTACCATTAATCCATGACAGGTCAAATATGTCAAACGCGGAAAAATATTTTGAAACGCTGCGGTCGTCGTCTCTGTTCATGAATTTATCAGAATCCGATCTGAAAGCGCTGGCGCCGAAATTTGAGAAAAAGGTCTTTCCCGCCGGCGCCGTTATCTTCGACGACGGAAGCACGGATACCGACGGGATGTACGTAATCGGCGTCGGCAGCGTTAAAATTTTCAAGAATGTCAACGACGCGGCTTCAAAACAGCAAGCCATCGCTGTGCTGACCGCCGGCAGTTATTTCGGCGATATGGCGCTGTTAGACGAGGAAATCCGGTCGGCGGGAGCTATGGCGCTGGAAGAATGCGAACTGCTGTATTTATCCAAACAGTCGTTCCGCGAAATGATTTCAACCAACCTGGTCGTCGCGCACCAGATCCTTGCCCAGATTGCGAAAGTCATGAGCCAGCGCCTGCGCGACACCAACAACTTATTCCGCGAAGTAGTCAGCTGGGGTTACCGAGCCCGCAAGGAAGTGCGCGAATTGAAGAACAATTTCCTCGCCACGATATCCCACGAACTCCGGACGCCTATCCATTCTATCCAGGGCTTCACGACGCTGATGAAAGAATCGCAGGACGCGGACGAGCAGACCAAGCAAAAATTCGTCGAAATCATCCTCGACGAAAGCAAGCGCCTCGGCGGTCTGATCAATGACCTTATCTGCCTGGCTGAGATTGAATTCGGCGCGATCATCATCGAGCGACAGCCGGCGAACATGCGCGAAGTCGTTGAAAAAGCCTTTAACCATTTCAAGCATGACGCCCAAGACAAAAACCTGAACTATGAACTGTCCGTTACGCCCGGGCTTCCCGGAATCGTCGTGGATGTGACGCGGCTAATCCAGGCAATCGAGCACCTTATCGACAACGGGATTAAATTCACACCGTTCGGTAAAAGCCTGACCGTTTCGGCGGAAGAATCGGAAAAAGAACTGCTGATTAAAGTTTCCGATACAGGAAAGGGCATTCCGGCAAAATATATAGACCGGATATTCGACAAGTTTTATCAGGTGGACCAGTCCAGTACACGCGAAATCGGCGGCGCGGGAATCGGTTTGACGCTAGCACGGCAAATTGTCCATTTACACGGCGGAACGATTACTGTCGACAGCAAAGAAGAGAAAGGCTCGGTTTTTACCATTCATCTGCCAAAAGACCATATCCTTTACAGGCCTTCCCGGTGATATCGCCTTTATGAACGGTTCACCTTCGGTTTTCTGTATCATATTGTCATGGAACGGGAAAGCGCTGACCATTGATTGCATCCGCTCGGTTCTGAAATCGGATTATCCGAATTACACAATCATCGTTGTCGATAACGCTTCGGCGGACGGTTCCGCGCAGGCTATCCAATCAACCTTCAGGGATGAGATCGGTTCAGGGAAAATAATCTTAATCGAAAATCCGTCCAATAAGGGATTTGCCGCCGGAAACAACACCGGTATCGGAGTCGCTATTCAAAAACAGGCGGATTTTATTTTTTTGATGAATAATGACACTCTGGCCGATAAACAACTGATCAGTTTTCTTATATCAGCAATGGATTCCAGACAGGAAATCGGGATTACGGGACCTAAAATTTATTATTTTGAACCGGCTGATCAGATCTGGTTCGCCGGGGGAGAGATTTTTTTACACAAAGCAATCAGCCGCCATACCGGTATACGCTCAAGAGATACAGGACAGCATGACACTCCGAAAATCTGTGATTATATAACCGGTTGCGCGATGATGATCCGGAAATCCGTTTTTGAAAAGATCGGAATGCTGGATACAACTTATCCACTTTATTCCGAAGACGCCGATTTTTGTATGCGCGCTAAAAAAGCCGGATTTCTGTGTTTCTATGAACCCAGGGGAAAAATGTGGCATAAAATATCCGCAGGTACCGGAGGTCAATTGAAATGGAAAAAAATCCGATTGCGGTTATACAGCAGTATGATATTCTATAAAAAATACGCAAAATGGTATCACTGGTCGACAATTCCATTCTTTCAGATCATTGAATTGCTTCGAGTATTACTTTTGATCGGAACAGGCAGAATAAAAAATAATTAAATTTAATATGATGCATTTAAAGTGTTTATTATGTTATATGCTTATCGGGTTCATTCAAAAAGAATAAAAAAAAACCATTAACGCTGTATGTAAAGAATTGATTCTTATCAAAACAGGATTTCTCTCCCGACACGTCGGGATCGAAATTACACCCTTCAACTACTTCAGGGCAGAGCAAAAGTGAGCCAACCCGATAAGCGCGTTATATTAATACCCCCCATTTTACAATTTCTGGAAATCTATGAAAGATAATCGTAATAAATCCGTAACCAACAATAACAAAGAGTTTGTTAATTGTCTCATTTGTCAATCCGATAAACATGATATATATCTTCATGCTCCCGATCGTTTCAAAATAGACAAGAAATTCCGTCTTGTACGATGCCGTAATTGCGGATTTATTTTTCTAAATCCGAGACCGGATAAAGAATCTATTTCTGTTTATTATGAAAATGAGGAATATCAGCCGCACCAGACGGAAGCAAAATCATTTACAGAAAAAATGTATGAGTCGATCCGTAAGTGGAACAATCGTTATAAAAGAAAACTCATCGGAAAAAAAATACAAACCGGGAAAATCCTGGATTACGGATGCGGAACCGGCGAATTTCTATGCGAAATGCAGAACCACGGCTGGAAAACCTACGGGTATGAACCTTCCGTTAAAGCATCGTCAAAAGCAATGGAATACGGTATTCAAATGATCGAAAATATTGAATCGCTCCCATATCAAATGGATGTTATTACGATGTGGCATGCCCTGGAGCACGTTCATTATACAGGAGCACTGCTTACACAAGTTCATGAAAAACTTAATGATAATGGACTACTCGTAATTGCCGTTCCCAATCTCATTTGTTTTGACGCTATTATGTACAAAGAATACTGGGTAGCATACGATGCTCCGCGGCATTTATATCATTTCAATCCATCTGATATGGATGCTTTGTTAAAATCCTATAAATTCAAATTATTGGCAATTCACAGGCTCTATCCTGACCCTTTGTATAATACTCTGCTTTCCGCTCAAATTGAAAAAACTGCGATACGAAGAAATGTTTTTTCAGTTATGACAAAAATGCTTTTTACGGCTTTCATATCATTTTTAATCAATCTGTTTTACAAAAATCGCAGTTCAAGCGTAATATATTTTGCTTGTAAAGCGTAATCGAAAAATCGAAAAGAATCGTAAACCATCTTATCATCCTCAGCAAGAGCTTGGTCATGAAATCATGCGCTACATATTGATATTCTTCATCAACTCCGGCAGAATTTCTCCCGCTTTTCCCTGCAAATGAAAATGCGCGTGTTCGGTCAGCGGGGTTTCATCGGGGTTGACTTCGATGACCGTCGCCCGGCGGCGGAGCGCGTCGTACGGTAAATAGGCCGCCGGGTAAACCGCGGATGAAGTGCCGATGGAGAAAAATACGTCGCAAGTCCGTGCGGACTCGGTTGCTTTTTCCATCGCGCCGAACGGCAGCATCTCCCCGAACCATACCACGTCCGGGCGGAGATAATACCCGCATTTCGGGCATCGAGGCGGAACTTCATCGCTTACATTCCAATCGTTAACAATTGTTCCCTCTTTGAAACATTTCACGCGCTTGATATTTCCGTGCAGTTCGATGACATTCCGGCTCCCCGCCTGTTGATGAAGATTGTCAATATTTTGCGTAACTAACAGAAATTCGGAAACCCGTTTTTCCAGTTCCACCAGCGCGCTATGACCCGGATTGGGTTTTACTTTATCTACCATTTCCCGGCGGTAGGCGTACCATTCCCATACCATTTTCGGATTGCGCAGAAACGCCTCCGGCGTCGCGAGTTCCTCGGGTTTAAAGCTGGCCCATAACCCGGTCTGAGCATCGCGGAATGTCGGAACGTCGCTTTCGGCGGAAATCCCGGCTCCGGTCAGAACGACGATTTTTTTCGCGGAACGTATAGTTTCGGTTAGTCTGGAATCAATTAGCATTTCAGTTTTCCGTTCGATCCTGTCGTACAGGCCGATGATAAGTTTTTACTAAACCGGATATTCCTTCTGCAGGTATTCGGCGATTTCCTTTTCCAGCGCTTTAAATTTGCCGTGAAACGCGGCAAAATAGATGATGATGGGTATGACAAATCCCAGCAAAACGACGCTCAATGTAAACAGCATCTGAAGTCCCATGGAAGGAAAATTTCCGACGACTATGATTTTATCTTTTTTCAGTAAAACGTTTGACCCTATGGTTCCGGTTTCTTGCATACTAAGAAATTATTCGAACGCACGAAAAAAGTATAAGACGGAAATTTTACTTCCAGTTTGGATTTTAATTCATCAAACTTTACCGATTCGGGTTTAATGGGCACTTTCATAAAAGTTTCCTTCCAATTTGTTTAGTAAAATATGCATTACAATAATTTAGTTAACTGCCAAACGGATTGTCTAATTCTCCTTTATCCCACCGCTTAAGGTAATCGTTCGTTTCCTTCCGGACAATATGCCCAAGGAATATCAGGCCGATCAGATTCGGAACGGCCATCAGCGCGTTGCCGATATCGCCGAAATTCCATACAATGTTCAGGTATTTACCCTGCAGAACCGCTCCGAAAAAGACGAATAGACAAAAAATCAATCGGTACGGTTTGACGCTTTTCTGTCCGAATAAATAACGAGCGCCTTGCTCGCCGTAATACGACCATCCTATCAGTGTGGTGAAACCGAAAAGAAAACTCGCGATACTGACCATGTAACCGCCCCAGTCCATCCCAAGTCCCACGGCGAAAGCG
>JBBIRG010000176.1:0-3534 GCA_037441945.1 Bacteroidota bacterium
CGTTTTCCGGTTATTTAAATTATCTTAAAGCAGGTTATTATCAGTCATTCAGGCATTTATATAACGGAGGACGCTATGAAGACGTTTATTTTGCTGACGAAGTTATCGCCGGAAGTCGCCAAATACATGAAAGACCGCGCGAAAATAGGAAGAGCCTGGCTGGAACAGGTGAAAGAAAAATGCCCGGAAGTTAAGTTCATCTCTCATTACGCGCTTTTAGGGGCATACGATTTCATCGACATTTACGAGGCTCCGGATGAGGAAACGGCGGCAAAAGTATCGATGATCAGCCTATCCAGCGGCGCTTTCACCGCAGAAAGCCTGATCGCTATTCCGTACAAAAGATTCCTTGAACTGGCGGAAAAAATCTGATGCTCGTCCGCAATTGCCGGATTACCGAAAACGCCCGCGGCCTATAATCCGGTGTTACCGGATGACCGGTTCCGAATAAAAATCGGCCAGCGAATGCGTGTAGGCTTTTTTCCGGACGGGCTTTCGCTGAAATAATACCGGCTGAGCGGACGATAACGGACCCAATAGTAAGCTTGACAATCCATTCACTTTGTACTTTTCGTCATCGGGAATATTTCGCTGGTCAAATTGAGCTGAGAAAAAATACAAGTACTTTGCGGCAAATTGGATGCAGGCTTTCGCGCCATATTTTTTTTCTTCGCCGTGTATATTGAGCAGTTTGATGGGTTTATTTTCTACGATCGCACGTTGGAACTCGACCGCATTCAGCGGAATATCAGCTGAAAACGGAATAACGTTCAGTTGCGGATCGAGCAAAATCCATTTTTTCATATCGGGCAAGTACGCTTCGGTAACAACGTGTCCTGCGGCTATTTCGGCGGTTTCAACGTCGCGGGTCTGCAAACCCAGTGCCCGCGCAGGAATACCGTTGCTGTTTAAAGCGGCGGCGCAGATAATGCCGTATTCCACGCATCGGAAATTCTTTCCTGTTTCGGCTTCTTTCAATATTGAGATCGCGTCGTTTTTTTTAGGCTGCGCCGAACCGCTGTGTTTGAAGCGCGTATGGGCCCAGTTCAGGATAATCTTAGCCCGCTCCAGTGAATTTTCGCCCAGCGACGTCAGACTGTCTAATCGGTAGTTCAGCCTCAGTTCCCTCGAATAAGCGTCGTTAGCCCTATCCGGGAAAATGAACTGATACTGCGGATTGCGGGCGGAATCATCAAAGGTCAGCGGATAAAGGGTATCATCCGGCAAATCATAAAAAAGACCAACGACCGCCATGCAACCAGAAAATATCCCCATGGCGGCCAATACCGGGATAAGATAAATTTTTTGCATGTGAATGCCCTTTCTCATGGTTTCGACAGAAAACAAAACCCGCGCCGGACATAAAAATTTCCCGGGAGAAATTTCTTTCGTTCGATGCGGGAATGATCAGCTATTGGCGCCTGATAATCCTGAAATCACTTCACCGCATCAATCGCTTTCCGCACGGCATTTTCTAACAGTTTGATATCGGGCGTTCGGACAATGTTGTTCGCCATCAGCAGATCGAGCGTTTTTCTCGTTTCGAGAATATCATGCAATGTTTTTTTGTACACTTCATAGCGCGTGATTGTAATGCGGGCGACGCCGTTTTTGATCGCTTCCATGGCGACATCGGCGGCTTCGTCGGCGAAAACTTCCGTTTCATCCATGGTCGGCATGATGTAATCCGGCGAGATGCCTTTTTTCTGAGCGGCGTTCGCGAGGGAATAGGCCGCGGCAATGGCCATTTCGTCAGTAATCTTGCGCGCGCGAACCATCAACGCGCCTTTGAGGATGCCGGGGAAACCCATGGAATTGTTGACCTGGTTTGGGAAATCGCCGCGTCCTGTGGCGACGACATAGGCGCCGGCTTCTTTTGCGGCGTAAGGATAAATTTCAGGCACGGGATTGGCGCAGACGAATACAATCGGCTTGCTTCCCATTTTTTTAATCCATCCAGGCTTGACGGTATCGGGTCCGGGTTTGCTCAGCGCGATCAGCGCGTCGGCGCCGGTCATCGCTTCTTCGATGTCGGTAATCTTTTTCGGATTGGTTTGTTCGCAGAGTTCCCATTTCCGGTAAAAAGCGGGATCGTCCTTGATATCGTCGCGGCCTTTGTGAAGCGAGCTTCTAGTATCGAAGAGGATGATGTTCGCCGGATCGGCGCCGGCCATAATGATAAGACGCGCGATTGTCGTATTCGAAGCGCCCGCGCCGTACATCACGATCTTAACCTTCGCGATATCCTTGCCGACCACTCTTAATGCGTTGATCAGGCCGGCTACCGTGACGCATCCCGTTCCCTGAGCATCGTCGTGCCAGACGGGAATGTCACAAGCTTCGCGGAGCGTGTCTAAAACTTTATAACAGCTCGGCTGTGAAATGTCTTCAAGGTTCACCGCGCCGAAACTCGGTTCGGCCATTTTTACGAAATCGATGATCTTGTCCGGATCCGATTCGCCTTTCGCGTTGCGGGTATTGATGCAAAGCGCCACGCCGTCCACCCCGCCGAGATATTTCATGAGAAACGCCTTGCCTTCCATTACGCCGAGCCCGCCGGGAGGCGTGCAGTCGCCGTCGCCGAGTACGCGCGTCGAATCGGACACGACCGCCACAAGGTTGCCGCGGTTCGACAACTCAAATGACGCGTCGTTGTTATCGCGGATCGTCGTCGAAATCTTCGATACGCCCGGCGTGTAATAAACATTAAACCAGTTAAAACCGTAAATTCCGGCTTTGGGCACGGTCATCATCTTCCCGCCGAAAAACTGATGACTCGTCGCCGAGAGTTCTTTCAGGAAAACCGTCTTCGCTTTCGCCAACTGTTCCTGCGAAAAATTATCCGGGAATAAATCGTTCAGATTCGATAAGGTAAGTTCCGGCTTCTTCATAATGGGACTCCTCGAAAAGGGTGTGTTAAAACAAAGGACAAATAAAACTTGTGAAAGTTATGTTTTTTCATTTTATTTTGCAAGATTTTTCAAACCCAAAAAAAAACCCAGCGGCAGCACTGGGTTTAATCTGAAATTCAAATTTGATTACTTAAGCTTGAAAGTGATCGGTAAAGTGATAGCGACCTTAACGCTTTTGTCGCGTTGTTTGGCGGGCGTGAATTTACACTTCATCACCACATCGACGGCTGCCTGACCGAATCCGACGTTACCGTCTTCTTTCAGCACTTCCGCCTTGACAACGTTACCCTGCTCGTCAATAACAGCTTTGATCAGCACTTTGCCTTCAATGCCGGCTTGCCGGGAAAGGTCGGGATACTTCAGGTTCCGGCGGATAAAATCGTACCCTCCTTTGAGTTCCGGAGCCGTGTCGTAGGCTACGAAAATATCGGCATCCTCGGATTTTTCCTCTTTTTTAGGCGGAGGAGGCGGAGGAGGCGGAATTTCATCCAGGTCAATATCGGTATCGTCTATCGTCTCATCGCCCAGAAGATTCTCCGTTTCTGAGGCAATTGGAATTGACGGGCGTGAAGGCGGAGGCGGACGCTTGATCTGCTGCGTCAAATCTACTTTGGTCACTTCC
>JBBIRG010000176.1:3545-5784 GCA_037441945.1 Bacteroidota bacterium
TCAACTTTTTCCAGTTCACCGGGAGTCGTCGACCAGCTGAAAAACCGGATCATCAAAGTCAATAACAGAAGCGATGCAATCAGGGAAGACTCAAAGATTTTCCGGTATTGCAGTCTTAATTCATTTACTCTTAACATATTTTTTTCCTTTCGGGTTGGAAAGGGATTTTCGCCCAGTATCGGTTCTTGCGGTTAACGTTCCTTTAATCTCAATTCTGATTTTGAATCAGTAATTCGGGGTGGGCTTAGATGAGGTTGCGTAAATCACCCGCAAAGCCCCTGCGTTTCTCAGCTGGGACTGAACGTCATTGAGCATGCCCATTTTGGTATGCCGGTCAACCCGGAGAAAAATAATCAACTGGACGTCCGCTTCAATCTTTGTCCTGGCAATGTTGGCAATATCGTCCAAACCGGTTATGGTTACATCGTCAAAAACGATCTGTTCCTGGTCGTTAATCCACAGAAAGGATGTATGGGTTTTCGACATTAATTTTTCGGTTTTCCAGGCTTCCGGGATGTTGACCTTGAGCCCTTCATATTTTTTCAGAACGGTCACCGTCATAAAAAACAGAAGGAGCGTAAAAATGATATCCGACATGGACGCACTGGGGATAACCGCCGGATTACCGCGTTTTCTTGAAAATTTCATTGGGGTTACTCCGCTAATATAATTATTTGTCGGGTTCCGCGATGGATATCTTTTTCGCTTCAGCCTGTTTCAGCTGATCCATAACAGCGATAAAGACATGATAGGGCGTCCCGCGCGTCGTCTTGACTGAAATGATCATTTTGTCGTTTTTCTTGATTTTTTCCTTAACAATATCTTTCACCTGATTCAGGAGACGGGGTTCTTCATCGATGAGAATCTGCCCGGCATCATTGATCAGGATGTTGGTGATATTGGTTCTGGGTATTTCCTTGACGTCTCCCTCTGGAGGAAGCGTCAGGTCGATGCCCTTATCGCTGCTGATCGTCGTGACGACAAGGAAAAAAATGAGTAACAAAAAAGCCATATCGGCAAGGGACGAGGTTGGAATTTCCGCCGCATTTTTTTTGCGTTTTTCGACTAACATGGGAGGATTCCTTTATATTACTTACGTTGTTCCAACTCAACCATGGTTTCGATCAGCAACGCCGAGCTGTCTTCCATATCGACGATGAGACGGTTGATTTTCGCCGTGAAGTAATTATGGAAAAACTGAAGGATCATGGCGACGATAAGGCCGAACAGCGTGGTCAATAAGGCGACGCCGATACCGCTGGCGACGATCGTCGGGGAGATGTCGTTGGCTTTAGCGATGGATTCAAACGCCTGGATCATACCCTGCACGGTGCCGGTAAATCCAAGCATCGGGGCTAAGGCAATAAAGAAAGATATCCAGATCATACCGCGTTCTAAAAACGCCATTTCGATGGCGCCGGCATTGACGATCGCTTTTTCGACCTGTTCAATACCGCGATCTGCGCGCATCAGACCGGCATGGAAAATCGAAGCTACCGAACCGCGGGAACCGGAACAGACTTCGATGGCGCGGGGAACGCCGCCCTCATCCAGCGCGTTTTTAATTTTGACTAAAAACTTGCGGGTGTTAACGCCCGAACGGGTCAACGTAATGAAACGTTCAATGCTTACAGCCAGTCCAATAGCGAGGCAAAACAGAATTGGCCACATGAAACCGCCGCCGTCGATGAAGTACTGAACTAATGATTTTGATTCTTCCATGATAAATAAACCTCCAGCTAAATGGGAATTATGTAAAGAATGTTAATAAAAACTTCATGAACCTATATGGAAAAGTCATTCAATGTCGCATAATATAAAAGAAATCTTTAATCAAAGTCAATAATAATTTTTTCAGGTTAAATAACAGAATTTATCTGCAAACCGAAAAAAATATATTAAAACCGATAAAAAATGAAATTTGATTTCCATGAAAAAGTACAATAAGTAAGATTATTAATTTTTTTCTAAACGTCCTTTCTGAATTCCGATGTAGATTTTTTGATATAGTAAGTTTTAAGCAAACGGCGCCTGTTTTTTTACTTATTGAGGAATGATGATCCGTTCGATGAATTTCGTCTAACCGAAAGAACACACCTCAACCTTGATTTTGGAACCAAGCGGGAGAGATATGTCAAAGAACATTGTAAACAGAAGGATTTAGCAAGCAAGCGCCGCGCATTCAAAAAGCAAAAAGCATTCATACGCTTTCCAAACATCTCCACGCAGGCAGTCGTAG
>JBBIRG010000177.1:0-5766 GCA_037441945.1 Bacteroidota bacterium
GCATCCCCGAAGGCAAGCCCCTGAAGCTCCCTGTCGCCGTCCACGGTTATCTTGAGTTCAAAGAGGTATTCCCCGGGCACGAAACGGTATTGCTTTACAAGGGTAAACCGGGCTTCTGAGCCGTCGGCCTTTTTCACGATCATCGGGCCGGTTCACGCTTTATTGCTGATACTTTCTTTTTTCATTTTCAAAAATGAGTTCATCGTTTCCCGCCGTTTTTTAATGGTTATGCTGATACCGGCGCTGACGCTGTTTTTATGGTACCGGACGATTGACCGCCACTGGATGATGCATATTCCGTTCTTCCTTATGATATCATCGGCGGTTATCTGGATGCTAAAAATCTATTTACAAAACAGCGGTCTATGGAAACGCGCGTGGATCGCCGTCATGATTCTGGTTTTCATTCAATCGTTCACGCCGATCGCGAACAATACGCCGACGAACCGCGTGATCAATAATCACCGTAAAATGGGTGAATGGATGCGTGACCATTTGCCGGAATCAAGAGGCAAGCTCATAGCCGACCGCAAACCGTTCATCACGTTTCTTGCGCAGGGAAGGTATTACCGGTACAACAATCCCAAAAGCGCGGAATGGCTGATCGAACTTCTTCAGAAAAGAAACGTGGATTATCTGATCGTCGAACAGTTCATGGTGGATACGTACAACCGGAATATCAAAGAGTTGCTCGAACCGAAAGACCGGCCCGGGCTGAAACTGATCCATGTTGAGGATGATCCGCAACTAGGCAAGGCGGTATTGTATCAGGTGTTGAAATGAAGGCGTTTTCAAAGACGTATCGTGTTCCCGTTGCTGAATACCGGTTATTTACCTTGACACGCTGTATTTAAAATCATATACCAAATTTTACATTTTACTTTACCTTTGCACGATCGTTTCGGCGATAATACTATTTTATTTCAACTTAAAAAACCACCGTCTTTGACGGTGGTAATGTCTGTTTGGCTTTGCCGAAAAAAGTTGTATATTAACCGCATGAACAAATATAGAAAATTATCTCATGCAATCTATCAATGTAATTACCACTTTGTATGGGTACCCAAATACCGTTATCGAATACTTGAAGGTGGAATCAAAGAATATGTTGAAAAAGATATTCGGTCAATTTGTGAATGGAAAGAAGTTGAAATAATGGAAATGAGTATTCAAAAAGATCACATTCACATAGTGGTTTCAATTCCACCCAAGATATCGGTATCTGATTTCATGGGAATCCTTAAAGGTAAAACAGTTATTAAAATATTCAAAGCCTATGGACAACTGAAGAAAAAAGTGTATTGGGGTAATCACTTTTGGGCAAGAGGATATTTTGTGAGTACAGTTGGTATTAATGAGGATATGATTAGACGATATGTAAAATACCAAGAGGAAGAAGAAAAAAAGGAAGAAATGACCCGAACCGATTTTGGACTCTTTCAGAGTCAATAAGTATTTAAAGCCACCGCCTTTGGCGGTGGTAGTTTACTCCGACGGGTTTGCCTTGGGTTGACGTCCGCCCTGCCGCGGGTGTTATTGAAACAGGCGACTCGGCAAAGATTACTGTGATCTGGAAAGGTAATGTTACCGAAAAAACGATCATTCCGTATGACGGTTATTTGAGCATCCTTTCCAACGACCCGCTGATGCCTGCCCAGAACATCCGACTGCATTTAGATGTGACGGTTGACGTCAAGGATTTATCCGGAGTTCCAGCTCATTATGAATTGCACGACAATTTCCCGAATCCGTTCAACCCGACGACCACGATTAGATATGATCTGAAAGAACCAGGAAAGGTTACACTGAAAATCTACAACATTCTGGGACAGGAAGTGCGCACGCTTGTGAATAAGAACGAGGCCGCCGGCTTTAAATCAGCGGTCTGGGATAGCAAGGATAACGCGGGTCGAATGGTTTCCAGCGGACTTTACATTTACCGCATTGAAACGGGCAAATTTGTAAAAAGCCGAAAAATGATGCTGCTCAAATAGAAAATAGTATAAACCTGCAAGGTTTAAGAGCGATGCCATAAAACCATCTGGTCATTAGAGACCATCAAATTTGATTCGATAATCGTCAACATTGCAGGTTTTTTAAAAAAAAGGGTGAAGCCAAGCGCTTCCCTTTTTTTATGGACAGTGATTTCTCCTTGCATTTGGGCGGCAAACCCCTTAAAATCGTTTGATTTTGATCGCGTAAACAAATAAAGGACGATCGGTATCATTATGTGCGGGATTGCCGGAATATATAGTTTTACATTGAATCAGGCCGATGCGGATGATCTTCATCGTATGACGCGGGAGATGATTCACCGAGGGCCGGATGATGAGGGTTTTTTTATCGACCGTGAGATCGGGCTCGGATTCAGGCGCCTCAGTATCCTTGATTTGTCGCAATCCGGCCATCAGCCGATGACCAGCGACGACCGGACATTATGGATCGTTTTTAACGGTGAAATTTATAATTATATTGAACTGCGAGAGGAGCTGAAAACGCTGGGTTATGCCTTCCGTTCGCAAACGGATACGGAGGTCATTCTTGCGGCCTATGACGCTTGGGGAGAAAACTGCCTGAACCGGTTTAACGGCATGTGGGCTTTCGCCATCTGGGACGTAAAGAAAAGAGAACTGTTCTGCGCGCGCGATCGTTTCGGCGTTAAGCCGTTTTATTATTTCAGGGATAAGGAAAATTTTGTTTTTGCTTCAGAAATCAAATGCATCCTGACCCACCCGCGTGTCCGGCGGGAGCCAAACGAGAATATCATCGCTCATTTCCTTATTGAAAACATCCGTGATTGGAACGATGAAACTTTCTTCCGCGATATTTTTCAGTTGCAGCCCGGGCATTGCCTTCGCATTTGCAAGGGAGCAATTGATATTCGTCCATATTACCGGTTGGATCCGGATCAAAAGCCGTCATCAGAGCTTTCCGATGAAGCGGCCGCTGAACGTTTTTATGAATTATTCGAAGATGCGGTAAAATTACGGTTGCGCAGCGACGTCCCCGTTGGAAGTTGTTTAAGCGGCGGACTGGATTCGTCTTCCATCGTTTGCGTGCTTAACCGGCTTTTAAAATCAGAAAGCGTATCCGGAGAACAGATCGGTGACCGTCAGAAAACTTTTTCAGCGCATTCCGAACTGAAATCTGTTGATGAAAGCCGGTATATGGACGCGGTTGTTGAACAGACCGGCGCGGAACGCAATATCGTTCTTCCCACAGACAGAGAACTAGCGCGGGTACTGGATCATTTTATTACGCATCTCGAGGAACCATTTCCATCCACCAGCATCTTCGCTCAATACTGCGTCATGCGGCTGGCTCAGCAGCGCGGGATCAAAGTTCTGCTCGACGGGCAGGGCGCCGACGAGACACTCGCCGGGTACAACCACGCGTATATACCTTATTTCGCCGGTTTACTGCGGAAAGGGCGCTTGTGGCGTTTATGGAAAGAATCCCGTCTTTTAGACCGGAAACTTTCTCCCGGCGCCTGGCTGACGGTTGCGTTTTTCGCTTTACCCGCCGGAATCGGTTCTTATCTTTACAGCCGTTCGATACTCCGGCTTCCTGGCGGCGTCAACCGGAATTTCATGAAATCAGCGATGTCCGGGAAAAAGCTCGCGCGAGGCGCCGAGACCGGATTAAAACGCAAGCTGTATAACGATATGCGCTTCATTCTCCGTTCTCTCCTGATGTACGAAGATAAAAATTCTATGGCGTTCTCGATTGAATCCCGCGTGCCTTTCTTAGACTACCGTCTGGTGGAATATGTTTTTTCACTGCCCGACCGGTTTAAAATCCGCCGCGGACTGCGGAAAGCGGTTCTGCGCGACGCGATGAAAGGCATCGTGCCGGACATGATTCTCGAACGGCGCGACAAAATAGGTTTCGCCACCGCTGAAATGCTCTGGCTGTGCGAAGGTCCCCTGCGTAAAAAAATGCTGGAAGTATTCGAATCGGAATCATTCAGGAAACGAAAGTATTTTAATGCGCCTGCTATTCTCGATGCTTTTAAAAAACTGCCGTCACAGCCGGCGAAAAAACAGTATATCAATTTCTGGGGCTGCTTCAACCTGGAGTTATGGCTCAGAAAACATATTGATCCGCATGCGAAACGGACGGACGGCAGATGAAAATCGTTTGGTTCTCTGAAATCAAGTGGAGTTACCTGAAAACCCGGAAACAGCAGATTATCAGCCGGTTTCCGGCAGACTGGGACGTTCTTTTCATTGAACCCTTTGCCAAGCATCAGAAAAACGAATACCACCCCGTTAAAACAAATAATCTGCTTCACGTTACAATCCCTTTTATCAAAGCAACGCCCTCCAAAATTCTGAATGCGCTATTGTCAAACAGGGTTTTATTCGTCCTTTTGAATTTTTTTTATTTGCACAAAATCAGAAAAGTGCTTAAAAAAAACGGATTCCAAGCAAATGATACGGTAATTGTTTCGTCGAATATTTACTATTCCGGAATCATCGGAAAATTAAGAAAATCTTTGTGTGTTTATGACTGCAATGATTATCCTCTGGGTTTCAGTAATGCATTGGGAATCGCCGATCGCTGCTTTACGGAAACCCTCAAGCTTTCGGACGTTGTTATTACGGTCTCAAAAAGACTTCAGCAGAACTTAGAACAATTTTCCAATCGGGCTTGTCATGTTATTGGTAATGGGGTTGATTTCGATTTATTTTCAAAATCCACAGTAACAAAATCAACTAATGAAAATCCGGTAATTTTTTTCAGCGGTGCCATTGCGGACTGGATTGATTTTGCGCTCATCCGTCAATGTATCATGGACATTCCGGAGATTCAGGTTGTTTTTCTAGGTCCTGTTAAAGATAAAACGGCTGAATTCGAAATGGAATTACTGAAAAAAAATAAAAATTTTAAATGGATCGCCCCAAAAGAGCATCATGAATTGCCGGAATACATTCAGCAGGCCGATATATGTTTGTTGCCGTTTAAAAAGAATCGAAGGACACTTGGCGCCAATCCGAATACGCTTTACGAATACCTAGCCTGCGGAAAGCCGGTGGTGACGCGCGATTTTTCCGATGAAATCGAAGCGCTGTCTGATTTGATTTACGTAGCGAAAAATGATGACGAATTCATCGCGATGATTCGCCGCGCGCTTTCAGAAAAGCCCGACCCGGAAAAACTTAAGGCCGTCGCCCGGCAAAACAGCTGGAAATCCAAATCAGAGCAATTCGTCGATTTGATTCTCCGGGCGCTTGAAGATAAAAAGCTGTCCCGCGAATAATTCTTTAGTCAAGCTCCATCGGCTGAATGATTTTTGCGACCGGATACCGGTTCATCTGCTGATCCCAGTACGGCGTTCGCATGTAAAACCAGTTATAGCGGGCGTGCGGGCTTTTCGCCATCATGGAATCGGATTTCAGTTCGCTCAGGAAATTATCATACAAGGCGGGATCAGCGGCGATCATTTCTTCCGCCAGCAGTTCCATTTTGTAGTTTTCAGCGTATTCCTTCTGTTCAAATACGGCGTTGAAAAAACCCCAGCGGACAAAGGAATCAGGCGCTTTAGGTTCCAGCAAATGCATGATGACTTTGTTCAGGCGCTGATTCATACGGATAACATAATCGCCTTTTACGAACTTTCTATTTTCGACATGCGTCATAACGTCCGTATGGCAGCGAACTCGTCCTTCATGGGCGCGGTTCTCCCATGCGGTATTGCGGAACCTTGTGGTTATAACCTCGATTGCCTTTTCATTTTTCAGTTTCCGCATTTCAATGCCGTGG
>JBBIRG010000178.1:0-5727 GCA_037441945.1 Bacteroidota bacterium
CCAGCACAGTGTGATGAAGCTTCGTGAGATCGGTATCCAACCGGATATTCTGGTCTGCCGCTCGGAACGGTCGCTCTCTAAGGAACTGCGCTCCAAGATCGGACTATTCTGTAATGTCCACCCCGACGCGGTCATCGAAACTCCCGACGTGAACTCGATCTATGAGGTGCCGCAAATCATCCATCAGAACGGGCTTGATGAACTCGTGCTTAAAAAACTGAGCCTTCGCAGCGATACGGTTTCCATAAAGGAATGGAAAGACTTTGTTGATAAAGTCTATCATCCGGAACATCATGCGCGCATCGCCGTCTGCGGAAAATACACAGGTTTGCCGGACGCCTACAAGAGTATTGCCGAATCGTTCATTCACGCCGGCGTGGTCAACCGCGCGAAGGTTCAGATCGAGTGGATCGATTCAGGACAACTGGAGTCGAAAGACCCGGACCTGATACTGCGGGACATGGACGGTATTCTGGTTCCCGGCGGATTCGGATCGAGAGGCATTGAAGGCATGATCCGCGCGGCGCAGTACGCGCGCGAAAGTAAAATACCATTTTTCGGCATCTGTCTCGGCATGCAGTGCATGTCGATGGAATTTGCCCGCAACGTCTGCGGCCTGGCCGGCGCAAACAGTTCCGAATTTTGTAAACGCACGAAGCATCCGGTAATCGACCTTATGGAATCGCAGAAGCAGATCAAGGAAATGGGCGCGACAATGCGGCTCGGCACGTATCCATGCGTCCTGCAGATTCCCTCCAAAGCGCATTCCGCTTACGGCGCGCACCTGATCCACGAACGCCACCGGCACCGGTACGAATTCAATAATTATTATATACCGGTTTTCAAAAAACACGGCATGATGTTCTCCGGCATGTCGCCCGATGACAAACTGGTTGAAATGATCGAGCTGCCGGATCATCCGTGGTTTGTGGGCGTGCAGTTTCACCCGGAACTCAAGTCGCGCGCGATCCGGGCGCATCCGCTGTTCCGCGAGTTCGTCAAAGCGGAGCTCGTTTACAACCGCGGCCGCAGCAGTTAAAAAAGGCATCACCCTGCCGCTGGTCATTTTACGTTATATCCGGATTACCCCCGATTTCTGATATTTAGTTGACGATGGAAAGGATTCGTTCATGAGTTCCGTAATCCAGTCAGACGTTCTGATCATCGGCAGCGGCATTGCGGGTTTGTCGGCGGCGCTCAAATGCGCGCGGAGCGGAACGGTTGTACTGATCACCAAGAAAGAGGATACGGAAAGCAACACGAACTATGCGCAGGGGGGTATCGCGTCGGTTGTCGGTACGGATGACAGCTTCGACCTTCATATTGACGACACGCTCCGAGCGGGCGCGGGTTTATGCGTTCGTGAGGCGGTTGAGTACATTGTCCGGCACGGCCCGCAGGCTATCGAGGAATTGATTGATACCGGCGTCCGGTTTACGCGCCGGCAGAATCAGCTGGATCTCGGCAAGGAGGGCGGTCATTCGCGTCACCGTATCGTGCATGCTAAAGACCTCACCGGAAGAGAGATTGAACGCGCGCTGGTTTACGCCGCCAAGCAAAATGGGAACATCCGGATATTTGAAAATCACACCGCGATGGAGCTGATTACGGGGCATCATCGCAGGGAAAAAATCACCGGCCGTGAAAACATATCCTGCTACGGAGCTTACGCCCTCGATGAAAAAAAGAACCTGATCCGCCGCTTCCAGTCGAAAGTTACGGCGCTCTGTACGGGCGGTTGCGGACACGTCTACCGGCATACGACGAATCCGCACATCGCAACGGGCGACGGGCTCGCCATGGCTTACCGAGCGGGCGCCCGAGTCGCCAACCTGGAATTCATGCAGTTTCACCCGACGACGTTGTATCATCCCGCCGCGAGGTCGTTCCTCATCAGCGAAGCTATCCGCGGGTTCGGCGCGCATTTGGTCAACGCCGATGAAGAACGGTTTATGGAACGGTATCATGAACTGAATGAACTCGCCCCGCGGGATATCGTTGCGCGCGCCATTGACGCCGAAATCAAAAAACGCGGCGACGCCTGCGTATATCTCGACCTGCGGCATATTGACCGCGACTCGGTCATCAGCCATTTCCCGAATATTTTTAGCAAATGCCTCGATTATAAAATTGATATTACACGGGAGCTTATTCCCGTCGTTCCGGCGGCTCATTACATGTGCGGCGGCGTTATAACCGGTCTTGACGGACAGACGGATATTAACAGACTCTATGCATGCGGGGAAGTTGCCATGACCGGCGTGCATGGCGCTAACAGGCTCGCCAGCAATTCACTGCTCGAAGCGGTTGTCTTTGCCGATACCGTGGCTCAGCAGACCGCTGAATTCATCCGCAATAACCGGTTCGATGACCCGGAATTTCCGGACTGGGACGATACCGGCACGTTCAGCACCGAAGAATGGGTGCTAATCGAACATAACCGAGAGGAAATCCAGAAGATCATGTGGGACTATGTCGGCATTGTCCGATCGAACCTGCGATTAGAACGCGCCGAACGACGCATTCAGCTGCTCTCGGAGGAAATCGAGGATTTTTACAAACGCACGAAAATCACCGAGGAACTGATCGAGCTCCGCAATATCGCTAAAGTCGCCAAGCTGATTATACGGTGCGCAAAAATGCGCAGGGAAAGCCGCGGACTGCATTACACAACCGATTATCCCGACCGCGACGACGCCTACGGAATGAAGGATACGGTCATCAGCACGTTTGATCACAAATAGTTCAGAGCCGGACGAAATTGGATTCAATATGTTAGCCGTAAATCCGACCGGTTGCGAAAAGGCATTATCGCAGGAAATATTTGCAATTCCTAGATTGGTTTTTTTCTTTTTTCGGTTGTTATTTTGCCAAGGTTTCATTAATCTATATTTGAGGTTAAACATTCGATTGTGAAACCTGAATTCACTACCGCTGAAATGATACACGAATTAGTATGAAGGCCTCTATGTCTCTTAAAGACAATCATCTGTTCCGCGGTCTGACAGGGGAAGAAATCAGCAAAATCCTCCCGATGATCCGCATCCAGACGATCCGAAAAGGATCGGTGATTATTGAGGAAGGACAGACGGATAGGATCCTGTACGTTTTGATCAGCGGGCAGGTTCATGTCGTGAAAATCACGCCGGATAAAAAGGAGCGGCTGATCGCCGTTCGTAATGAAGGCGATTTTTTCGGCGAGATGGCGCTTTTGGAGGATGCCCCGCGTTCCGCGCGGATCGTAGCGGTCGAACCCTGCGAAGTCGGATTGATAGACGATACCGCATTCACCCGGATGATGGATTTGGAGCCGCGGGTTGCCGTGAACCTGCTGAAAACCATCAGCGCCAAACTCCGGCAGACCAGCGATCAAATCATCGAGCAGTTCACGCGCCGCGAAGCCGAACAAAAAAAGCAGATCGACCGTTTGCATCAGCTGGTGGAAATCTGCAAGGCGATTACCGCCAACTTCGATAAAAACCACCTGATGACGCTGATCCCCGCGTCCATACGCCAGCAGATTTCCTGCGATGCGGTTTATTTCATCCTGATGAACGATCCATCGGGGCAGCTGGTGGTATCGGAGAACGGCAAAGAGGGCGTGCGGGTAATTGCAGCCGGGCACAATCCGTTTAGCGCTGTGGCAGAAAAAATAATGGATTTCTGCGATTTTTCTCCGTTTCAGGAAAGAAATGATCCCGAATCGGAATTTTTGTGGAACCACAGCGGTCGTTTGCTGCTGGTTCCGTTATCAGGATTTGAGCATTCTGACGGCTGGATTGTTCTAAAAAAATCCGTTCGGGATGCCTGGGATGAAAACGACATCGCCTATCTTGAAACGCTCGCGTCGTATGTTGTCGTGGCGCTTCAGAACATCCGCCTTTCGGCGCAAATTGTCGTGTCGGAAAAACTGTCCGCCGTAGGGCGCGCGTCCAGTTCCATCATTCATGATTTTAAAAATCTTTTATCAGTCGTGCATATTTACGCGCAAATGATAATGAAATCCAAAGGTCCCGAGGACACAAAAGATCTGGTGGAGAAAATTCTGCAGAGTTCGAACATGATGATCACGATGTCCAAGGAAATCCTGACATTCGCGCGCGGCGAGATCGCGCTCAATCGCGCCGATATTGCCGTTGATCATATGGTGAGGGGCGTCCTGTCGCTCATTGAGCATGAATTAAAACGGCGGAGCATTGAGTTGGCGCTTGATATACCCTCGGAACACCGCTACGCGTTCGATGCCGAAAAAATGAGCCGCGCGATTTACAACCTGTTAAAAAACGCAGCTGAATCCATCGACAAGCCGGGCGGCATCATTCGGCTGACCTCCCTTAAATCGGACAAGGAATTATGCCTGACAATTTCCGATAACGGAAAAGGAATACCGGAAGCCGTTCTTCAGACGATGTTTACTCCGTTTGTAACGACCAAAACCGAGGGCACAGGACTTGGCATGCTGATCGTCAAGAATATCGTCGAGGCGCACGGCGGGCAGATCGACTTAGACAGCGCCGAAGGAAAAGGAACGGACGTATTGCTGACTTTCCCGCTGAAGAAATAACCGTATGTAACGGTTGTCTGGAATCCTATATCAGTTACTATATAAACGATGCCATTCATTAAACCGGAAAGAAGCAACATGACCGTCAAGCCCTATTTGTTGTCTATCATTTTTTGTTCAGTTTTTTCTGCGGCGGTTTCTGCCGGGCCGGGCGAAAGCGGGTACGCGTTCCTGAAAATAGGGATCGGCGGCCAGGCGGCTGGAATGGGCGAGGCGGTATCGGCGCATGTATCCGACGCGACGGCCGCTTTCTGGAATCCCGCGGCGATGGTGATGCGGCCGGGAAGAAATATATCGTTTACTTATAACCGCTGGATCGAGGGTGTGAACCATAACGCCATAGCCGCAAAATGGACGGCGGGGGACCATGCTTTCGGGCTGTATTATGTTTATACCGGAGTCGACGGGATTGAACAGCGCGATATTCCGAGTGATGATCCGACGGCGGTATTTTCCTCGCATGATCTTGTGCTGGGCGTTTCGTACGCGCGGCCGGTCAGCAGACGGACGGCGGTCGGGGTGACGTCGAAATATATTTATGAGCGGATCCAGTCGTCCGCTCAGGCCATTGCCGTTGACATAGGAATCTGGCATAATGTGCGTTTTGTTTACGATAATCCGGAACTTGACGGCCGTTGGCGGATGGGGTTGTCGGTGAGGAATCTGGGATATTCGGGGAAAATGGTGAATGAACGGATCACTCTGCCCGCGTCAGTGCGGTTCGGGACCTGTTACGATTTCATCCGGAACCGGGAATCCAAAAACACGCTGACTTTGGGAATGGAAGCGATCAAACCTTTTGATGACGGTTTCAAATTAGCGGCCGGTGCGGAATACGTATACAGGGATTTCGCGGCGCTTCGGGCAGGTTATCAGTTAGGCTATGACAGCCGTTCATTTACGGCCGGACTTGGATTGAAGATGTGGAACCGCTTATCGGTTGATTACGGATTTATGCCGATGTCGAACGGGCTTGGAACGACACATCGCGTGACAACAGCGTTTCAGTTTTGACAATCTGGTACAGCCACCTGGACAAAAGTATTAAGCTTATCAGAATTAATCCTTTTTTACGTTTCAGTGGGAATGTAAATATTTTTGTGTAAATGGAAAGAATAAAATGGTAAGTTAACGAGATAAGATGCTCTGTTCTTTGTGAAGCG